>CAYSUA010000024.1:17308-20412 GCA_964433795.1 uncultured Desulfobacteraceae bacterium
TGGGCTGGTGCGATGATCCTTCGGCAGGGTATCAAAGGTGACATCGAATTTTGTTTTATCCATCCTGAGGGTGGCCACTTCGGCCTCCACTTTCTTGGCCAGGGATTCAGCCGTCTGTTTCCGTTTTTTAGAAAGACGGAGGGCAGATTGGCGTAGCTTTTTATGCAGGGCCGCCAGGGTTTTTTCAACCGCTTCGATTTTTTCCGGAATGTTTTCTGTGCTCAAAAGCTCGTCTGTAACGGTTTTCAAATAGTTGAGGACCGCTTCGAGGGTTCCGCCGTATTTGCGCTTGAGTCGCTGCAGCGCATCGATTCGAGCCTCTACGTCTTCCAGGCGTTGTTCATCGGTTTGAAGTGAGGTCAAATAGACTCTCAATTTTTCTGTGATATCTTCCAGGTGAAACCCGGCGACGGAAACGTCTTCCTGAATCCTTGAAAGCGCCGGATCGATTTCACCGGCATTTTCCAAATTCTTTCCAATGGTCATTAGGGTTTCAATAACTGCACCGTCTCTACTGTAAAGTGTTTCAATACTGTCATAAACAGTTTGATAGAGTACCGCGCTGTTTTTCAATCGTATCCGTTCTTGCTCCAGGGACTTGTCTTCGTCTCTTGTGATGGCAGCCTCTTCAATTTCTCTTTTCTGAAATCGGTATAGCTCTGTCTGTTCGGATTGGCGATTCTTAAGCTTCACCAGGTCTTCAAGCCGTTGAAGCACGGGTTGCATTACATGATAGGTTTGATGGATTTCAGATCGCAAAGGCAAAAGTCCGCCCAACTGATCGAGAATGAGCAAATGATTCTCTTCTTTGAGTAGGCCCTGGTGGGCGTGTTGCCCGGATATGCTGGCCAGATTCTCGGTGATTTTAGTGAGAATGGCTGCGGTGGCCATCCTTCCGTTGATGTAGATTCTGCTGCGCTCGGTACGGGATATGATTCTTCGGATCAGAAGCCCGTCCTCGGCATTGTAGCCGAGTTCCACTAGTGTTTTTGATAAAAAACTGTCGGATGACGATCTGAACTGCGCTTCGAGTTCGGCAGATTCCGCACCCGATCGAATAAGCTGGGGACTGGCGCGGCTTCCCAAGAGCAAGTTGACGGCATTGATGATGATCGATTTTCCGGCGCCGGTCTCACCGCTTAAGATGGTCAATCCTCGGGAAAACCTTATCTTGAGATCATCAATGATTGCAAAATTTCGGATCGAAAGTTCTGTAAGCATAGATTGCTCTAAAATAACAGGTTGTTATAAGATCAATATAGGAGTTCTTCCTATATTTTTTATGGCACAAGCCGACAGGGTTGTAAAGATACTTATGCCTAAACTGACGGTTCCAGGTTCTGGGTTCAAAGCTCAGGGTTGAAAAACTCTAATCAGCCACCATCAAAGGGTTTTTGTCCTCAATTTGGCTCCAAGACCGTCTCACCCAACGGGTAATCGTGACGATTCCCGGACTTGAAAAAAGAAAAGGATCATTGGAAATAGATTATAACCTTTGAACCCTGAACCCAGAACTCTAAACGCTGAACGCTCTTTTATAGGGGCGGCATTTAAATAGGCCGTGATTTGGCCCGGCGCATCTGGTAATATGGAATAATTGACTATGGATATCCACAAATCTCAAGTAAAGCCGTTTCGGCGGTGAAGGCAAACCGATTCGCAGACGTATGAAACTCGCACATAAGGGGACGTAACACCGAACAGAGCACCGACTGAAACAAAGCATCGCGTTAAATAACAGATTGTTATGGCTTATAGCAGCATATTCTCGCTGTTCGATGCAACGCCCCCTAATGCGCTCAGACAGTCATACTGCTGCGAATCGGCTCACCTTCACCGCCTATTCCACAACGCAACTTTGCATTTGTAGATAACCAGGCAACTGGATTGAAATCGGGTGTTTGTCTGATGAAATTTGATGGATTTAAAATCGGATCGGTTCGATTGCCCAATATCACCGTATTGGCGCCGTTGGCCGGTATCACCAATTTGCCGTTTCGCCTCATGGCAAAGCAGGTCGGGTGCGGATTGGTCTGTTCAGAGATGATCAGCTCAAACGGGTTGGTTCATGATTCGAAAAAAACATTTCAGCTCCTGGACACGGTTCCGGAAGAGAAGCCCTTGTCAATGCAAATATTCGGAGCAAACCCTTCCATTATGGCTGAAGCCGCAGCCGCTGTTGAGTCAAACGGTGCTGATATTTTGGATATTAACTTCGGGTGCTCGGTAAAGAAAATCATCAAAACCGGATCGGGTGTTGCGCTTATGAAAGACCCGGACAAGGCGGAAGCGGTATTAACAGCCGTCCGAAAGGCCGTAGAAATCCCGATGACCATAAAAATTCGAAGCGGGTGGGAAGCTTCCGGCAGCCAAGCCGTTAAAATAGCTCATATTGCGGAATCGTGTGGGGTGGATGCCATTTCTGTACATCCACGAACCGCCAATCAAGGGTTTAGCGGGAGGGCGGACTGGTCCGTTATTTCCAAAGTGAAGGCACAGGTTTCCATACCAATAATCGGCAATGGAGACATTGTTTCTCCTGAAACTGCAGAAGCCATGCTGAACCAAACCGGCTGTGACGCGGTCATGATCGGAAGAGCAGCCATCGGAAACCCGTGGATTTTTCTTCAGCTCATGGCCCGTTTTAGAGAGACGCCTGCACCGGAGATCGATTTGGAGACTCACTTTGATATGATACGAAAATATGTGACCGCTTCAGTAAATTATTTCGGAGAAACACACGGCTGCCGAATGATGCGGAGCAGGCTCTGCTGGTTTGTGAAAGGATTGCCGCACAGCAGCAAATTTCGGGAGTCCATTAAACGGATATCGACAATTAACGAGGCCATCGAAAAAATCGATGGATATTACGATTCTCTCCAGAATCGATCCCGTCATCCCGGGGTGATATACGAAACCGTCAATATTGATGAACCCGTAAAAAGCCCCAAAACCGATGGCAAAGTAAAAAGCGCCAAGTTCAAGGCGTGCGAATCTCGCGTCACGAGGCGTACTTACAGTACGTCGCAGTGACAGCGAGGTGAAGCGCAACGCAGAAATTGGACTTTTTACGAAGCCATCAATATTGATTCATGAAATGCGGA
>CAYSUA010000025.1:0-20406 GCA_964433795.1 uncultured Desulfobacteraceae bacterium
AGTATTTCGAGTCTTTTTTTACTAAAAAAGTAATTATTTCACGCTTATTTAGGGATTAGAGGCACCCGCCGTCGCCTCTGGCTATGGCGTGGCAAGCCGAAGAGCCTTTTTCTTAGTTGGATTTTTTGAGAGGAAAAATCCGACTATACACTCTGCCTTTCGTTGGGTGTGCTTGGTCGCTAATATTAAGATCAAAATTCGATTTATCGCGGAATGATCGTAAAAATTTGCTCTTTCCATTCTTATTCCAAAGAGCCGATATACGCCTTCAGGGCAACCGCATTATTTAGCTTGAGCTCCTTCGAGCTGAATACAAATGTTACCGTTCCTTTGCGTACATACTCGAGAAGTTCGCTTAATAATTCCGGATGTTTACCCAATTCATCTAAATAGCGAGATTTAAACTCAGGCCATTTCTCAGGATCATGACCATACCAGCGGCGAAGATCGGTCGACGGAGCGAGTTCTTTGGGCCAAAAGTCTATTTTTGCCTTCTCTTTTGATATGCCCCGCGGCCAGAGTCGATCAACAAGGATTCGATAGCCGTCGGTATCGTCAGGGCTCTCATATGCTCTTTTAATCTTGATTTCCATTTTTCACCCTTTGGATTTTGGTTTTGTCATAATATTATGCAGTATCTAGATAATACTAGATAGCGGTGGGGCGCATTGCAAGGCTTAATTTTCTGCAGTCAAATTTTAGGGTCGTCCGGTATGGTGAGGGTGGCTTTTATAATCTGAAAGAATTCTTTCGCGAGGGTTGACATTTATAAAGAAAAAAGCCATTATTCGCATAGAATAATTCGAGGAGAATAATTCATAATGAATAATCCTTTCACCCCGGGGGTGATTCATCCGGAGGCGCCTTTTTGTAACCGCCAGAAAGAACTTAAAGAACTCAAATCCTATGCATCAAGCAGTGCCAATGTGGTGTTATATTCCCCTCGTCGATACGGGAAAACATCGCTGGTGAAACGGGTACAATCTGGACTCTCTACCAAAAAGGTGATTACCGTATACGTTGATCTGTTCGGGGTAACGACAATAGATGAAGTTGCTAAAAGAACAGCCAGAAGTATCTATCTTGTTACTCAAAAAAACAAACCGCTGTTTAAAAAGGTGACGACGCTTCTTAAAACCTTTCGGCCGGTCTTAAAGCCGACAGAAACCGGAGATTCATTTATGGTTTCTGTAGAACCGGCAACCAGCCGGTTATCCGGAATCGATCTTTTAGATGCTACCATGGCAGACTTGGGCATGTTTATCCAAGCGACACCCGCAGGGGTTAATATCGCGTTTGATGAATTCCAAGAAATTACGGAATTAAACAGCCTTGAAATCGAAGGCGTGCTTCGCTCTCAAATCCAAACTCAAAGGGCATCCTATTTCTTTGTGGGAAGTCGCCGGAGGATCCTGCTGGATATGTTTAATCAACGGAACCGGCCTTTTTTTCAAAGTAGCATTCTTTACAAGCTCGATCGATTACCCCATGAAGACCTAGTTCGGTTTATCACCGATTGTTTTGAAAAAGGCGGAAAGCGGTGTTCTAAAAAAATCGCCGAAAAAATATCAGATAAGACCCTTCAACACCCATATTATGCTCAAAAGCTTTCTTTTTATACATTTGAAGTATCAGGCAAAACAATCGAATCGGCTGATATATCAGGTGCATACGAAAAGGCAATAGAAGATGAAAGATACTTTTTTGAGGCATCCACCCAAGGGCTTACGGTCCGGCAGGTCTCGTTGCTGAAAGCACTCGCTGATGATTCTTCACTGCCGGTGTTTTCATCCGAGTTTTTAAGCAAGCACCGTCTTTCCCAAGGATTGGTTCAAAAAGCACTGCCAAAACTTTCCAACCTAGATCTGATTGAAAAAAACGATCGGAACGGCTGGGAGATCGTTGATCCGGTATTTAGGGAATGGTTACAAAGGATGTGACCTGCATCCAATTGGGCAGGCTAGCAGGATTCTGCCTTTGGAAATTGTGACATTCTTGTGACATTAAGTGGTGAGATGACGCCACAATTATTTCGGCGCTCCTGATAACAGGATTGAGTCTCATAGAGAATGTCCTAACGCCCCAGGATTTTAAGAAATGATCCTGGTACTTGGACCGGTGGTCGCCATCTCACCAAAAGATGTTTATCATTTGTTTTATGATCGAATCAATTCATTTGTTACAAACTTTGGCCCGGATTGCAGATAACGCACGGATATTAAATAAGAATTAATATTTTTTCCATAAATCCCGATAGAATAATAAGAGGATTTTATGAAACACGTTTTTCGGATAAGCTATTTACGAAACATCTTTATCATTTCTCTTATCATCGCCCTGGGACTGCCGACGTTCGTCCTTTTTATAATATACCCAAGTTTTAAAACATTGTTAACTAAGAACACCGAAGATCAGGCCGAGCGTGTCGCAAAACATCTGACATATATGGTTATTCAAGATCGAAACAAATTGGATGAGGAATTTCCCTCTGAAGAGACACAACATACGCTGCAGATAATAATAAGAAATTTCAGGTTGATGAATCTAAAAATATTTTCATCTTCCGGGAAGGCTCTCTATTCAGCTGTTGCTCAAGATATTGGAAAAATAAATAAAAATAATTACTTTAATGAAATTGTAGCAAGAGGGCGGGTTTTTACGAAAGTCGTTATAAAAGATACAAGATCGGCTGAAGGGCAAATTTTCAAGGCGGATGTGGTAGAGACCTATGTGCCGATTATGAAGAATGGTGCATTTATTGGCGCTTTTGAAATCTATTATGATATTACGGAAAGAAAGAAAATTCTCGATCATCTATTATTGGCTTCCTCAGGCATCCTCAGCTTTGTTTCACTTAGTCTTTTATGCGCCATCACTATTATTTTGACAAAGGCCGGCAAAAATATCATTGAACGTGAAAAGGCGGAGAAAGAAAAAAGGGGATTACAGGACAGACTCTCCCGTTCACAAAAAATGGAGGCCTTGGGATTGCTCGCTGGCGGGGTTGCCCATGATCTTAACAATGTACTATCCGGACTTGTGAGTTATCCGGATCTGATTTTGCTGGATTTACCGGAAGGCAGCCCGATAAGAAAACCTATTCTGACCATGCAGAATTCCGGCAAAAAGGCTGCGGCAATCGTGCAAGACCTGTTGACGCTTGCCAGAAGGGGGGTTACGAACACGGAAGTATTAAACATCAACAGAATATTTTCGGATTATTTCCGGTCGCCCGAATTTGAAAAACTGCAAAGTTATCACCCGGATGTTCATATCGAAACCAATTTGGAAACGGATTTATTAAACACAAGGGGCTCCGAAATTCATTTGAAGAAAGCATTTATGAACCTCATTTCCAATGCAGCGGAAGCCATGCCCGGTGGTGGTGAGATTATTGTTTCAACTGAAAATCAATATGTTGACCGGCCCATCTTCGGATATCAAAACATTAATGAGGGGGATTATGCGCTGGTAAAAGTTAAAGATAGCGGCATTGGCATTTCAAAAGACGATATCGAAAAAATATTTGAGCCTTTTTATACCAAAAAAACAATGGGCCGAAGCGGAACCGGTTTGGGCATGGCCGTTGTCTGGGGAACGGTTCAAGACCACCATGGATATATCAATATAAAGAGCGTCGAAGGGGAGGGGACGACCTTCGAGCTTTATTTCCCGGTGACAAGAGAAGCGGTTGCCAAAGAAAGCGAAACGATGGCGATCGATCGTATCATGGGCAATGGTGAGAAAATCTTGGTTGTTGATGATGTTAAAGAGCAAAGAGAGATTGCCGATGGCATATTGAGCAAATTGAATTACCGTGTCACAACAGTATCAAACGGCGAAAAAGCAATCGAATACATGAAAAACCATTCAGCCGATCTGCTGGTGCTCGATATGATTATGCCCCCCGGCATTGATGGTCTGGATACGTATAGAAAAATTCTCGAAACACATCCGAAACAGAAGGCCGTCATCGCAAGTGGGTTTTCTGAAACGGACCGAGCAAAAGAGGCTCAGAAACTGGGGGCGGGGCAGTATATCAGAAAACCCTATACGTTGGAAAAAATCGGCGTGGCCGTTAGAGATGAATTAAAGGAAGACGAGGCTTAAATGGTGTAGATAATGCTCCCTGGCAAAGGCGATTTTCTTTCTGAGCCTATTGAAATCGAGTTTTTGTAGAATCTCGTCTTCATCAAGCGTTACCAGGTGTCTTTTTCCCAAGGCGTTTAGGCCTGCTGTTGATGGTAATTTCGATATAGCTAGAATCGGATCCATGATTGTTTCCTTTCGGAAATGATCGGTTATTCTCTCGCAGAAAAACTCATAGCAAAGCGGCGGGCGACCCGCCTTTAATCTACAGCCTTTGGAAGACAACCACCCGGTGGACCGGTTGAATCGAGGTATCTTATTTCCCCCTTGTTTCCGGACGATCCTGAGCCAGGCACTCTCAACCGCCTCGACACAGATATCCGCTTTGCAGCAATCCCCGCACCCATTGCAAAAGGGGTGGCAACAGCGTGAAAGGCATCGGCTCACCTGCAATTCGAATTGCCGGTATTCGCGTGCGGTTTGAATGAATAATCCCTTCACCAGTTTTAATCTATTTTCTCGCCAATTGCCAGCTGGCAAAGCTCCGAGATATGATAGACGGGATAAGTGCCTTCACCAAATTTTTTTCTAGTTAAAAAACAAGAAAAAAATTTCTAAGGCACTAAAACTCGCGCCTAATGCTTCTGGAATTTCTGTCCTCGGGGCGGCGATTGATTGGTATCCAGCCCGAGGTGATCGGCCAATTTCTTGTATCCCGGTTTCATGTCGTATTCTTCTTTATACTCCTGGAGCATCGGAATGCCCCAATTGTGTCTCTGCAGGAAGTTTACGCCTTCAATGAAATCCGGCAACATCTCCGGTATCAGGGAAAAAAATATTTCATCATCCTGAGCGGCGGCCAGACGACGATCTCCTTTACAGGGCATGGCCACATTACACTGTTTTTTCAATATGGGGGGGACGGTGGCATATACACATGCGGCATGACCGGACATCTGGCAATTCAGGTCTTTGCCGTCGATCCAGCATTGGACGATTAGAAGCTGGCTTGTCATCATGCCGTTGACATGCATGATAATGACATCGGGTATGAAGCTGCAGGTGTTGACCGGTGCGGATACGATACCTTTGTACTTTCCATATTCAAAATGCGGCATTTTTTTACACCATTCGGAAGCCGCTTCAAGGTCTCTGACGCTGTCCGGATAGCGATGGTGTCCTTCTAAAAAGAGAGGCGTCCGCTCCACAAGGCCCAGCCCCACGGCCGGTTCAAAGCACCACAGATCTTCTTTGAACATTGCGATGGTCCAGCCGTTTCGCTGGGACTTCGCAAAGCTCTGACAAAGTGCGTATTTATGACCCCAATCGCGAGTGGGTATCATTGCATCATCGGGAACTTCATCTCTGCTCTTAAGCATCTTCACCGCAATGGGATGCACCCGCATTCTCAACCACATTTCCAGTTCCGTTCCGTACTCGTGAATTTCATCTAAAGTAGCCATTAATCCTCCTCCATTCAGCCATGACCTTAAACCATCTTAACGATTTTGCTGTTTATAATTCTGTATTTGATAATTCAATTGTCAACCTATTGTCAACCGCAATTAATTTTTATTGTCAACCACATGTTGCATCATTGATTCCAGAACAGGACTCAGGTTTTCGGTGCTTATCGCAATATCCGGGTGGACGCTCTTAAACACCCGGAATATTTCATCGGCAAATCCCTGTCCGATGGATTTTACACCGTTGAAATCGAGAATGATCTCTTTAAATCGATCAAGCCCGTACAGAAGTCTCTTGGCTTCTGATCTAGAAAAGTAATCTTGCTGAAAGAGCTTTACCTGAACTCGGGTCCGATCAAATCTGTAGTCGAATTCCTCTGGGGCGTACTGATTGAAAACGTCTTCCAACCTCCTTTTTGTTCTTCTTTTTAGAGAAAAAAGCACTTCCGTTCCCTTTAGAAACCTGTTTTCTTCAACAAATACATCCTGCTTCTGGTTGTCAAAAATCAGCTTCGTCTTATGCGATTGGAAAGAAATCATGTCCCCTGCTTTGGAAGTAAAAAAGACTCCCTCTCCGGCATGTCGCTCCCCCATGGTGGTCGTTTTTCCTTTAAGCAACTCACCGATTGCGGAATATTCGTTAGCCAGATTGAACTTCTCGAATATGGAGAAGAAGATACCGATACCAAAATCTCGGATTCTAAAATGAAAGGTATAAGTATCAAGGTATGCATGGATCTCACATTTTTCCGCGTGTGAGTGGTCGATGGCGTTATTCAGCATCTCGGTGAATGAATAGCGGGCAATATCCAGCGCATTCCTTCCAAGTTGGCGCCGGAGGTTTAGGAATTCAACCACCTCCTGGAAGACCTTGTCCTCTTCAAGGTCCCTTAGAACTATGGATCGTTTTATTTGGAAACGGTTTATATCTTTGGCGCTTTCTATATATCGGTAATTTGCGCCTCTGGTGGACCCCTCTTTTATAATATGGTTTTGTTGAATAAATTCTTTTAAATATTTATGGATGGCTTGTCTGGAAATGCCAAAGTGTTCTGTAAGCTTCTTAGAATTAACAATCTGTTTTTGCTTGATATATTCAAGCACTTTCTCTTTGGTATTCATACCGTCATTATATTTATTGTCAACCTATTGTCAACCTATATTTATTTTTATTGTCAACCCGTTTGAATGGTCGCCTTTCCAATAAACAGGATAACTGCTGGTGTCGGTCGCTTCTCGAAAAATATTTTTGTGCCTCTCACAGAGAGCGCTGAGCATGCAAAGTGTATTTGATCTGAATTCCTGAGGGGGGAATTCAGATCAAATTGTCATCCAGCCGGCACGGAAAAAATGCTATAAAATCTCAATTAACGAATCTGATAATTTCGTAAGCATATCCGATCATTATCGCACCTAACAGAGAAAATGATATATAGAGAAGAAACACCTTGCGAACCACCAGGGGCCACACCGCGGCCATGGCCGGCAGGGTTGTGGTGGGGCCGGCAACGAGAAATGCCAGTGCTGCCGCCGGCTGCATTCCCTGGGTCAAAAGTCCGCTGATCATGGGAAGTGCTGTCAGGCTGGTGGTATAGGCCGGGACCCCCATCAATGAGGAAGCAACAATGGCGTATGAGTTACCGCTTCCCAACGCAGTCGTGATCCATTCTGCCGGGATATAAAGGGTAATCAGCCCTTCCAACAGGAAAGCCAGGCTCATGAATTTAGCCACCATCAGTGTTGAAGCTCCGGTTTCTTTGAGCAGTCGCGTTTTGAAGGATTCTTTTTGAGAATCACATTGAGAATCACAACATTCGTTTTGAGGCGATGCAATCACCTTATCACTGCTGAAACTTGTTTTCGGTTGGGGATCGGCAGATGACGAAAAAGACCCCGGTAGGATCGTCTGTGTTGCGCAGCTTTTACATCCCAAAGAATCGGCTTCGACCGGAACGGCTGCAAGCCTTACCGGGCTTACCAAGGTAAGTTTATCCTTAACACGAATCCAGCCGTCCCTAACGATATCCTTAATGCCTCGCACAGGCGCCGTCTTTTTCGATCGTAATACATCTTGGCCCAACCACCCGATATCCATTAACCACTGGGTGATAAACCCGGCACCGAGACTCAGCACGAGGGTTGCCGCCAGACGCCATACAGCCAATTCCCATCCGATGGTACCCACACTCAAAAAGAAGATTTCAGGGTCCATGGAAGGAGAAGCGATCCAGAACGACATGACCGGCGCCAGTGGAACGCCGCTGATGAGAAGCGAGGCAATGATGGGGATGACCCCGCAGGAACAAAAGGGGCTAAAAGCACCCACGGCCGTGGCCATCAATATGGCAACATAAGGCTTGGATCCGAAAACCTTTTCGATATATTTGGAGGCTCCCGACATTTTCACAAATACCGCAAGCGGAATTGTCACCACCAAATACGGCCAGATGTGGAGGAACGCGTTTCCGATAAATTGTCCGATTCTCAAGATCTCGTTAAGCATTGTTTTTCTCCTCTCATTTTATTCGCCTTCGCTAAGGCTCCGATATTCAATATGTTTTTGTATGCTACTCAATCGTAATATTACGATTATATTATGCAAAAAAATTTGGCTTGTACAATCATCGTATTTTTACGATCTTTAATATTCAAAAAAATGCCGCTTCTGCTATGATAATTCAGCTTGACGGCAATCGCCTGTTGGTAATTTTTGATCCGGCTAAAAGATTAAACCGACCACGGAGCGAAACCAGGCAATATTTTTCTCATCCATTTTATAACAGGTGGCGGTCCCTTCGATATTGCCGGATATCCACCCCCCATCTTTTAAAACCTTCAAGTGTTGTGAAACCGTTGCCTGGGCAATGGGCAGGTGTTTGACAATATCTCCTGTGATGCAACCGGGATGCGTGACGAGAAACTTAATGATTTCAAAGCGAACCGGGTTGCCCAAGGCTTTGAACATCTGAATCAGCCGGTCCCGATCCGAATCGGAAACGTTCAATGTGCAACATGGTGCCGGTATGCCCGAATCGATTGTAACCATTTTTTATAATCCTTTAATCGTTTTTTTACGATTAAGATCATGCCTAAAATCTCTTTGTCAAGCCTTATTTCGATATTTATCGAAATTTAATAAAATAACGTGGCAATAGTAATACATTTTCTTAATTATAGATTAGCCGCCCGCTCACTTTGCTCGCTCGACTCACACAGACGGACACAGACTTTTTGTCTCCGCGAAATACGGAGACAAAAGGGCCAATCGCTTTGCGATAAGATCAAACATTTATGCCTGAAAGACTGCATGTTTTTTCCTGGGCAATTCCTGTCCGCCATAGCATGGAACGGTGGTGTATCGCACAGGAAAAATGTTAGCGCATGTCTGCGTGAGTCTGCGGTTAAAACAAGGGATGTCCATGAGGGAAAGTTAGCGTAACAATTGATTATTATTCAAGTTTTAGGATTTTTGGATCCAACGTTCGATTATCGGTCCGATCTCTCCAAAGACAGGATCTTTCTCCGGTAGTTTGACCGATGCGATATTTTTATCTGCCTTGGGCCGCTCTTTCGATCCGCCGCGACACATATCCGGACTCTGACCGAAAGGGTATGCCCCCACGACACGGAAATCCGAACCCGATCCCAGATTTTTATGAGAAACTCCGGCCGGGATAACCACCACATCGCCCTGGCCAAAGGTTTGGATAATTCCGTCTTCACCACCCAGCTGCACCTTGGCGCTGCCGCTGAAACACCCCAGCACCTCGTGGGCCGTGCTGTGGTAATGGTGAAAGCCGTATATCCCGTTGACCCAGGAACCGCCCCAACCGTTGTTCTCGAACAGTTCATCTATCATTTCAGCAGGATAGCCCTTTGTCAGATTCAGCACACCTTTATATAATAATAGCGGCAAGTTATCGTTGTTGGGGTATGTGCCGTCATCCTTTAGGATCTGCTGAATCACTTCCGCATTGGGGTTTAAACTGTCCATAGGGCAACTCCGTTAAAATGAATTGTTGAGGAAAAAGGTGGATTCAGATTCTTATTTTATCGTAAATATGCGATTGGCGTTTTTATGTGCTATAAATTCGGTGGCTTTTGGATTCAGGGAACCGAGCAGATTTCTCATTCGCCTGATCTGTTTCGGGTATTTCGACACTTTCCTTCCTTTGGGTCCCAGATCCCCCTTGCTGATCCGGCCGAACTTCTCATCCGTGCCCACCATAAACCGTTGGGGCATTTCTTCGAAAAGTTGCGCCCAATCCTGATAGTGCCGTCCTTTTGAATCGGTAATCGGTTCCAGATTCCGCCATTTTCTATGCTTTCGGATCGATTTAAAATTCATCATCGCGTTCGGATAGGTTTTCAGGATTCGCCGGACGTTTGTCGTGTTCGTCATGGCCGTATGGGCTAAAATCAGCTTCAGGTTTGGATATCTATTATATAAAAGCGCAAGCCCGCCAAAAACCTTCTTTTCGTATGACTTTCCGGAGGGGTCCACCGGCTCTGCATGGAGATCCAGCCAGGCCCCCTTTTTTGCAATCCGGCCCACGATTTCAAGGAAGGGTTTGAAATTGGGGGGATACGCAATCACATTCTGCATGCCGGTTTTGTTAAAATGGTAAAGTCCGATCTCACCGATGCCGAAACACTCTGAATCGCCCAGATCTTTGGACAATTTTTCCAACACGCGATCCAGATCGGATGACTTGTATCCGTTATGATAGGCATCATGAAGCCAGTTGGTGATATATTGGCTTCCACAGAATCGGTAAACAATACCGTGTCCTTTTTTTAATAGCTTTTTTCGATACTTGGCGCCGTCGAGGCTTCCACCCATCTGTCCTTCATTGGGTACCGGCATTATAATGATGCGATCAACCCCGGCTTTTCTAATTGACTTTACGACATCTCCTGCCGTTTCCGCTTCCACCAGGTTTCCCTTGTTCATCCGGGGCGGATCCAGATGGGCATGGGAATCAAAAATGGGGCCTTGATACGGTTTTTTGAATTTCCTGACCGGCCGACCGGGATCGGATCGGGTCTGGTCGAGTTCAAAGTCGGGAGGCGGTAAGGGAATATCGGATTGAGCTATGTTTTCAGCTGCAAATCCAAACAAGAGGAAAGGAATGAGAAACAAATGGAGTCTCATATTGAATCGGCCTTATGCCTATATATTGGATTTAAACTATTCCCTTTTTTGTCTCTTATAAACGGTGATGGCAACGTCCGGGCAAACCTCATAGCAGAATTTACAGGCATTGCACTCATCAGAATCATCGTGGTAGGCCACCCGGATTCCGCGTAAATCCTCTTCTTCAGACAGGCGGATATTCTTTTTGGGACACGCATCGATACACAGGCCGCATCCTTTGCACCGATCGGCGTCGATAACGATTTTTCCTTCTGACTCGCTCATAAACTACTTCCCGCTTTCGGAAACAGACTTCATTCCCAGTTTCATGGCTTCTTCATTGATCGGTATCAAATGGTGCCGGTAATCCGGCAGTACCCTTGAAAGCCCTTTCCGAAGAGATTCAAGGCTGACGCTTCCCAAGGTCGGGATCAATCCCCCGATGGCAGCCATGTTGGAAACCTGTGGATTTCCCATTTCAGAAGCGATCCGGTTTGCCGGAATCTTCACGATCTCGACATCGCTTCGCCCAGGACCCGAATCGATGAGGGTTTCATTGTAAGCCACGACACCGCCGGCATTGACCCGATTTGCAAACTTGTCAAGCGATGCCTGGTTCATGGCCATCAATACGGAAAAGGTGTTCCGGATGGGGGATCCGATCCGCTCGTCAGAGAGCACCACTGTGCAGTTGGCCGTGCCGCCCCTCATCTCGGGTCCGTATGAAGGAAAAAACGAAACCTCCAGCCCCTCATATATGCCTCCATAGGCGAGGAGCTGTCCCATCAACATGATTCCCTGGCCGCCAAACCCTGCGATTAAAATTTCCTTCAACATGCTCAGGCGTTCTCCTTCAGCTTGTCGGTAAAAATCCCCAAAGGAAAAGAAGGGATGATTTCCGATTTTATTTTTTCCATGCAGGCCAAAGCATCCATCTTCCAGTTTGTGGGGCAGGTGGACAAAACCTCGACCAGTCCGAAGCCCTCGCCCTTCATTTGAATTTCAAAAGCCTTTCGTATGGCCCGCCGGGTTTGTTTGATATGTTTTACGTCGTGGATGGAAACCCTGGCGATAAATGAATCCGGGGATACCATGGCCAGCAATTCCGCCATCTTGAGCGGATAGCCGCTGATCATGGGATCGCGACCGAATGGGTAGCTGGTGGTTTTCTCACCGACCAGGGTGGTGGGCGCCTGCTGACCGCCGGTCGCACCGAAAACACCGTTGTTGACATAGATCACCGTAATCCGTTCGCACCGGGATGCCGCATGGATGATTTCACCGGTGCCGATGGCAGCCATATCGCCGTCTCCCTGGTAGGTAAATACAATGGTTTCCGGGCGGGCGCGTTTCAATCCGGTGGCCACGGCAGGCCCGCGGCCGTGAAGCGACATCACCATATCGCAGTCGAATTGTCTCCAGTTGCGAACGGAACAGCCGGCGGATGTAATCCCCACCGTCCTTTCGGTGATATTCAGGTCGTCCATGACTTCCGCAACCATCCGATGGATGGTGCCGTGCGAACACCCGGGACAGTACGGAAACGGAATATCCGTCATGGCATCGGGTTTCTGGGCAACAATTTTCATTTCATTCATGCTGAAATACCTTTTGATTTAATAGCCACAGACACACACGGACAAATGAATACAATTAAAAACTTTCATTTATCCAGCCGACGTTGGCTGGACAAATACAATCACCGCATCGCGAAAAACAAATAACCCATAATTGTGATAGATCCTCAATTACAAGCGCCAGCTTGTGAGCACCCTTTCACACTGCGAAGTCCGCAGTGTGAAACGTCAGCGCTTGTCTGTGTGTGTCTGTGGCAAAAAAACTAAACACTCTTATGCAATTTTACAATTTCATTATAGATTTCATCCGGGCTGAAGATGTGACCGCCGCCGAATCCGTAATGGTGGACCTCTGCATCGTTGCAAACCGCCAGACGAACATCTTCCAGCATCTGTCCGTTATTGGCTTCCACCACCAGCACTTTTCGAACGCCTTTTGAAACCATCTCCTTTAAGCCCTTTTCAGGAAACGGCCACAGGGATACCGGTCTGAACATTCCCACCTGGACATTCTCTTCTCTTGCCTTTTTCATCGCATCCAGAGAAATCCTGGCGCTGCTGCCAAAAGCGACCAGCAGCATTTTTGCGTCTTCGGAATCAATGGCCTCATACCGCTGTTCATTGTCTCTCATCTTATCATACTTCGCTTTGAGGTCACGGTTCCACTGGATCAACTCTTCATCGGTATGGGGGGCCGCCTTGATCACCTTGCGGGGGCTATTCCCTTTTCCATGAACCGCCCAATCTTTTTCCGGTGCCGAAATCGGCGGCCTGGCATCGAAATCCACCGGTTCCATCATCTGCCCGAGGATCGCATCGGAAAGGATGATAACCGGATTTCGATAATGATCGGCAAGTTCAAACGCCTTGTAGGTCATCTCGTACAACTCTTGAGCGCTTCCGGGTCCGAAGACCAGGCATTGATAGTCTCCGTGCCCGCCGCCTCTGGTTGCCAGCCGGTAATCGGCTTGTGAAGAGGCGATTCTCCCGAGCCCCGGACCGGCTCGGGACACACACACCAAAACCGCCGGCAGCTGGGCCGTGGCCAGGGTGGTTAAGCCCTCTCCCATTAGAGCGAAACCGGGGCCTGAAGACGAGGACATACAACGCTCACCGCCGGCAGCCGCTCCCATGATCATGTGAACGCCTGCGAGTTCGCTTTCGCTCTGCAGGAAGGTTCCGCCGACTTCGGGCAGTCTTTTCGCCATGTATTCGAAAAGCTCGTTCTGTGGTGTGATGGGATAACCGAAGAAAAAGCGGCACCCCGCCCGGATAGCGCCCTCCCCCAATGCCTGGTTTCCCCTCATGAGGGTTTTCTCAATCATGTTTTAACCTATTTTTCATTTTTTCCCATTGCCGAGCAATGCCGTTAGCTGCCGTGCATTTTCGAGTTTTTGAAAATTCGTGACCGTATCGACGATCCGGCTTTTTTTCGATTCTTCGAAAACCGTACCGGTGTGGTCTTTAAACCGATCGGCCAGTTCTTCCCAACTCAACGGGTTTTCAATATCTCCTTTGGGATAATCGATGCGAGCGTCGAAGACGCTTCCATCCGTAGCCTTAATAATCACTTTGGTGGGCCAGCTTTCCGGAAACAGAGGATCGAGGTCGGGGTTATGGATCACCTCAACCTTTTTCATGACTTCTCTGACTTTCGGATCGTGCAGTACTTCCGGACTGAATTCTTCAAACGACACCCTTCCTTTGACCGCTGCCAGCGCCACGGTATAGGGAAGGCTGAACTGTGCCTGGACATCGGTCGCAGGGTTCATCTTGTCTTCCCACGGATCGACGACCAGCGGAAACGCGGCTTTAAACAGCTCGACCTCTATCTTATCAATTTTATCTGCTGAAAGGTCGTGTTTTTTTCTCAGCTCAAGGGCCGCGTCTATGGCCGACTGGTTATATCGACAACATGCATGAAGCTTGAGACCCGTGTCCATCACCCGGGGCCTGCCGCCCAACCCCTCGATCAGCTTGGCGGGGTTTGAAAGGTTGGATGTTGCCGACAGAAATCCCCATTTCCCCTCGAGAATTTCATTCGGTCCTTTAAATCCCTGGGCCGCAAGTACGGCAGCCTGCAGTCCCCTCTGGGCTGAAAGCCCGGGGTGAATCCTTTTGGTCCATGAACCGTCCTGCATAAACGCCATCAGACCCGCCGCCATGCTTCCGGCAACACCGAAGGCGTTGGCGATTTGTTCTGCATTCAGATCAAGCAGTTTCGCTGCTGCTGCGGTTGCTCCAAACGTCCCGCAGGTAGCCGTTGGATGATACCCCATGGCATAATGGCCCTTGCTGTCCACAGCATCCGCAATCCGCAAGGTGGTTTCGTATCCTGCAACAGCCGCTTCGATAATTTTCAGGCCGGTTACACCCTTCCACTCGCCGGCTGCCAGAGCGGCTGCAAGAATTGCGGATCCCGGATGAATGGATGCGGGCGTATAGATATCATCGAGGCTCATTGAATGGGAGGATGATGCATTGGCCAGGGCGGCGTATTGCGGAAGCGGTTTTAAACCCGTGCCGATCACCGTCCCGTCACCGCAACCCCCCATCTGCCGGATCAGCCCATGCACCTGTTGGGTCGATTGCATGGCAAGACCCTTGGCCGCAAGCCCGAGAAAATCCAGCAGCAGGTATTTAACGTGCTCGATGACATCGCCCTCGAGTCTGTCCACCCGGATATCTGCACAGTGTTCTGCAAGCCGTATTGTGTGTTTAGGCATAGTTTCTTTCATCACAGTACATCCATTCTTAAATACGGTAACGTATTATATTTTGCTTCACCGCGCATGCTTGCATCCCGCTACGCGGGGTTCGCTTCAGGCTTCGCTCTGCGGTGAATCATTTTAATACCATTTGAATAAAATGTTTCATAATATTTAAGATGCGGGGTGATGGCTGATAGTAAATGCATTTCTCTCGGGATCATAAGCCATACAGGTATTTTTTTTCCAATTGCTGTCGTCTGTTTCAGGAAAATCTTCTCGTTGAAACCCGCCCCGGCTCTCCTTTCTCTCAAGGCTTGCCGAAAGAATCGCTTTCAAGACCAGCACGGCGCTCTTAAGATCGAGTTCCATTTTTCTTTCAATGATATCCGATGGAATCGTTTCCTTTAGTACCGATTCTACCTCGGCCAGCTGATGAATGCCTTCCCGGATACCCGCTCCCTCTCTGAGCACGCCCCCATTATTCCAGGAAATTTCCCTGACCCGCTGCCGAACGTTTCTTAAACGCTTGAGCGCCGATGTCGTTTCTGAAGGCTTCCACACCGAGCCGGAATCCGCTTCCGCCGGTTTTGCATCATTGGGGTGTTTTCGAGAATATGCGGCGGCATTCCGCCCTGCAATCCTTCCGAATACGGCGCATTCGGTCAATGCATTGCCGCCTCTACGATTGGCTCCGTGAAGACCCGACACAATCTCTCCACACGCAAAAAGTCCCTCTGCGGATGTACGGCAGGTTTCATCGATGCGAACGCCTCCCATTAAAAAGTGGCATCCGGGGGACACGCGGATAGGGTGGTTTTTGCAGTCAAAATGAAGTCGGTTCAACAGGCTGACGGGATAATCGTTCCATCTCTTTTCCGGAACACCCCGATAATCCATGAAAACCGGTTTGTCCCGCCCTTCCATGAAAACGACCTTGGAAAAAAAGTCTCTCTGTTTTCGGATGGCGTCACTCAGATTCAAAAGACCGTGTTTTTCTCCAAGATTTGTGCCCTCGGCGTCCGTAAATTTGGCTTCCTTCGGATAAGACGGATACAACATGATGCCGGGCAGTTTCGGTTCCGCAATCACAAGCGGATAGAATTGAACAAACTCCATGTCCCAGAGGTCGAGACCTGCCTTGGCACAGAGCGCATACCCCTGGCCCATGGTCGATTTATGATTGTCGTTTCGTAAATAGATGCCCCCGGCACCGCCGGCTGCGATTACCACAACCGAAGCATAAAAAGACAGTTCATTTCCCTTGTTATCGAATCCTTTAACTCCACCGATCCGATCGTCCCGGATAGAAAAATCGGTGATATAGAAGCCGGCTTGAATCCTTATTCGTTCATTGTTCTTCACAGCCGAAGCCAGACTCAGCACCATTGAAACGCCCCGGATGATATCATGCCGCAAAGATTTGACTTCGAAACTGTTGCCGAACTTATCAAATTCAACGCCGTGGGATTCAAGCGATTCAATAGCCCCTTCTGCCTCTTCTGCCGCCAGTTTGACGATTGCGCTTCTGTTCAAGCCCTTGCCGACGCGGATCACCTCATCAACATAGGCTTCTTTGGTAAAATCGTCTGCCGGAACCATGAAAGCCGCATTGGATATGGCGGAGTTGGACCCCAGCCCGATGGCGCCTTTGTCGATCAAAAGCACCGATGCCCCTTCCTCGGCGGCGGATAGAGCGGCTACCATTCCTGCAAGGCCGGCTCCAACAATGATCACGTCATGCTGCATATATTTCTCCCCTGCTTTCGCTCAGTCAAGATCTGGTAACAGAATCTCACGTCAGGCATTGGCTAATATAGCTTCCAGGTCATTTACATCATCCAGCTTCTCCACGCTCCTCACGCAGTCGACAATCTCATCAGCTTTTTCTTTCTGATACACAGGGGTTGTAAGCATTCTGAATTTATTGATGAGTTCCTCCCAGACCAGCGGATTTTCAGGATCGCCTTTCGGGTATTCAATCCGGACGGAAAACTCCTCTCCTGTTTTGGTTTTTATCGTCACGCTGGCCGGCCACTTCTTGGGAAACTCCGGTTCGAGACTCTCGTCTTCCGTACATACAACGCGATCCATCATGGACTTGACTTCCGGCGATTGGATGTTCTCCATGGTATATTCATCCAGGGTGGCTTTGCCGTATATGGCTGCAACCGCGGCCCCGAAGGGCATGCTGAATTGCGCGTCGACGATGCCGGCGGGGTTATACTTCTTTTCTTCCGGAGTCGCCACCAACGACATTCCTGTTTTCAACACCCCGACGGTCATGGTATCAATGTCGCTGGATGTTAAATGATGCTCGCCCATCACCTGGAGCACTCCGTCGATGGGTCCCTGTTTGTACCGGCAGCAGGAATGGGGCTTAATGCTGGTCTTCAGGACCTGAAAGGGGTTGCCCCAATCTTTTAAAACCAGATCCGGGTTGGATTCCAGAGAGTACGAATGCAGGAATCCGGATTTCCCTTCAATGATGGTGGCCGGTCCGGTAAATCCCTCTTTGGCAAGCAATGCCGCCATCAACCCGCTGTGGGCCGCCCATCCCCCGTGAAGCCGTTTCGTAAAAGAACCGTCTGAAAGATACTCCATGGATCCTGCGGCCTGGCTCCCGGCTATGCCCAGCGCACATACGATTTTGTCCGTGTCCAGCTGCATGATCTTTGAAGCTGCCACTGCAGAACCGAGTGTGCCGCAGGTCCCGGTGGGATGAAATCCGCGGGCATAGTGCGCCGTGGGGTTGAGCGCCATTCCCAATTTTACGGTGGCTTCGTATCCGGTAACAATGGCCTCGATCAAGGCCTTTCCGGTACAGGGAAACAGATGCGCGGCAGCGATAGAAGCCGACATGACGGTCACAGCCGGGTGCAGGGATGCGGAATTAACGACGTCGTCCAATTCAATGGCATGAGCGGCCGTGCCGTTGGCCATTGCCGCATAGGGCGAGTTGACTTTGAGCCCGGTTCCGATGACCACAGCGCCCCCTGCTTCTGTTCCAAAGGATTCCAAGAGTTGATGAACCGGCTTGCTCGATTCACTCAATGCGCCGCGGGCTGCAACGCCGATGTAATCAAGAAGAACATACTTTGCTCGATCGATGACATCATCGGGAAGATCGTCGAATTTTAAATCGTAACACTTCCGGGCAAGTTGTCTGGTGATTTCCATATGTCCCCCTTTTCTTCCTTTCACTTAAGGTTTCTCGCTTTGAGCTTTCAGCTCTCTATCTTTTATATTCTTTTATATTCTTTCATACCGAATTCATAAAGATCGCCGCCGTGGACATCGTTGGCAACGATGAGTGGAAATTCTTTAACTTCGAGTTTTCGAATCGCTTCGGTGCCGAGATCCGGGTAAGCAATGACTTCTGCAGACTGAATGCTTCTCGAAATTAAAGCACCGGCCCCTCCGATGGCGGCAAAATAGACGGCTTTATATTTCTTTATCCCCTCTTTAACGGACTGATTTCTCGCACCTTTGCCGATCATTCCCTTAAGCCCCTTTTCAAGAAGGGCCGGGGTATAGGCGTCCATGCGGTAGCTTGACGTAGGGCCTGCAGCACCCAATGCTTGGCCCGGTTTCGGCGGCGTCGGTCCCACGTAGTAAATCACCTGGCCCTGAAGATCCAACGGCAGCGACTCACCGCCGTTGATCAATTCCACCAGGCGATGGTGGGCGGCATCCCTTCCGGTATAAATTATACCGCTGAGCAAAACCCGATCACCGATATGAAGCGGCATCAGATCTTCTGTTTTCAGCGGTGTTTTCAAATGAATGGGAGACTCCGGCATCTTCGACCCTTTCTTAAAGCTCGATATCCTTGTGGCGTGAAGAGTTGCACTGGATATTAACGGCAACAGGAATGCTGGCAATATGACAGGGCATGGTGCCGATATGAACCGCCAAAGCGGTGGTGCGGCCGCCCAGCCCTTGGGGCCCGATGCCCAGGTCGTTGACGGCGTTAAGCCAATCCTTTTCGAGGGCCTCTATTTGAGGATCTTCGTTCTTGCTGCCAACAGGTCGCAGCAGTGCCTGCTTGGCAAGCAGGGCCGCTTTTTCAAGTGTGCCTCCGATCCCGACTCCGACGATAATCGGAGGGCAGGGCTTGCCGCCGGATTCATGTACCCGCTCCACAACAAAATCTTTAACACCCTGAATCCCTTCGGATGGCGACAGCATGACCACCTGGCTCATGTTTTCGCCGCCACCGCCTTTGGGTGCGACAGTCAGCCGGCATGCATCACCGGGAACGATTCGGTAGTGAATCATTCCGGGAGTGTTGTCGCCGGTGTTCTTTCTCGTTATGGGGTCACACAGACTTTTCCTGAGATAGCCTTCCGTATAACCCTGCCGGACGCCTTCATGGATAGCTTCTTCCAACGATCCGCCGACAAACTGCACATCCTGTCCTGCTTCCAGATAGACCACGGCCATTCCGGTATCCTGACACATGGGTACCTGCTCATCTTTGGCAATTCGGGCATTTTCAATCAGGCGCTCGAGAATATCTCTTCCGATGGGTGATTCTTCAACTTCAAGCGCCTTATGAAATGCGGTAACAACATCATCGCCAAGCTCCGTATTGGCACGAATGCAAAGGTCCCGGACAGCCCGGGTAACTTGTTCTACATG
The DNA here is from genome assembly GCA_964433795.1 of uncultured Desulfobacteraceae bacterium. Taxonomy (GTDB): domain Bacteria; phylum Desulfobacterota; class Desulfobacteria; order Desulfobacterales; family SURF-15; genus DUZK01. Next base: position 19,622 of record CAYSUA010000025.1, read on the forward strand.
AACCTCTCGCATGGACGCTCCTTTGGATTCACATGCCGTAGTTTAAGAGATTAATTAATTTCCACTTTCAGCGACCGATAGTAGCTGTCGTAATTGTAGACGACAGCCAAAGGATTGTGCCCCAACAGCCGGTCCTTGACCGCAAAAACCGTGCAGGGTGCTTCCGAGTATTTCAGAAAAAGAGAGTCGTGGCCTACGCAGAGCCCCATCATGATGTTGAATTCGGTGTTCTCTTCGTTCATCAGAAATGCCTGGCCGATGGGGTTGCACATGGATTCAAAAGACCCGACCTTAATCTTCTGATCATCTCGAACATCTATGGTTTCCTTGGGTTCCCGCCCGTATTTGCATACCGCCGAAACCACTTCGAAACTGTTGGTGGAGAGGATTTTTTCCACGACCTTGGCTTCACTTCGAAGCCCCATGCAAAACACCAGTCCCAGTTTCTGGTATTTCATCTTCTTTGCAAACTCGATGATTTCCACCAGTCGCGGTTTCACCGGTTTCGTCTGCGCGTATCCCAATTCTTTGTCTGTGTAACCTTGCCCTTCCTGGATGGAGGCTTGTTTGGCAAATTCCAGGATCTCCGGCTTTTTGAATTCTTCCAGTACCTTTTGGACAACCTCGGGATAATTCTCGGTGGGACAGAAGGCAGGGGACTTGCCATCTTCCGTCTGGCATAATCGATCACCAACCTTTATGGGGCATTTTCCACAGCCCGGCATTTCAACGCTCATTGTTTCTCTCCTTATTGCTTATTTATAAATATGTTATCTAATCATTCT
>CAYSUA010000026.1:0-19872 GCA_964433795.1 uncultured Desulfobacteraceae bacterium
CAAAGCCGAAATGGCTCACTTGGACTTTTCGGATAACCATAAAATCATATTATTAGCAAAATGTTAGACGATTGAGACGGTTGACAACCGACACCCCTGTTACTATAGTTTAGACCATTATCAGAACACCGGTAAGGCGGATTCATTTTCCGTTTCGGCTTTGCGGAAAAAAGAAGCGCCGATCACAAACAGATGAGAAAGGACAAACCTATGTCAGAAGGTATTATTGAAATTGATGACGGTAGTTTCGATACCGAAATATTGCAATCGGACAAACCGGTTTTAGTAGATTTCTGGGCGCCGTGGTGCGGCCCCTGCAAGGCCATCGGACCTGTCATTGAGGAGTTGGCTACCGAATATGGGGACAAGGTAAAATTTGCAAAGTGCAATGTTGATGATAATCCGGCAACCCCCAGCAAATATGGAATTCGAGCAATCCCCACCCTCATTTTTTTCAAAGAGGGCGCTGTTGTGGATCAGATCACCGGAATGGTGGCCAAATCTAAACTCGAAGAAACCTTAAGCGGCATAGTCTAAACGGGTACGCAGTCCCCCGGACAACCTTCTTTCGGAGCACGGCACATTCATCAGATGAAAAAAGTGTTCGCAATAGGCCTTGTATTCATGTTCTTCCTTACGGGCTGTTCTTTTTTTCAATCAAAAGAACAGGGAACCGCCGAAGAATTGGTGCACGATGGCATGGAAGATTTTGAAGATGGAAAATATAAGGATGCCATCAAATCCTTTGAGACGCTAAAAGATTGGTACCCTTTCAGCAAATATGCAATCCTTGCCGAACTTAAGATCGGAGATTCATACTACCACCTGAAGGAGTATGAGCAGGCCATCTTTGCCTACGAGGAATTTGAGAATCTACATCCAAGAAACGACGCCATCCCGTATGTGCTGTATCAAATCGGGCTGTGTTATTTCGAACAGATGGATACTGTGGACAGAGACCAGTCCTCCACTCGCAAGGCGCTGGAAACCTTCAACCGGTTGATCAGAACATTTCCGAAGAATGAGTATGCAAGAAAGGCGAAAGCGCATCGGACACAAAGTCACAAGATATTGGCCGGCCACGATTTGTATGTGGGCATGTATTATTATAAGAGCAAGCGTTACAAGGCGGCATTGAATCGATTCAAAGCAGTGCTGTCAGATTATCCGGATGTCGGGGCTCATCAATTTGCGTTAATGCTGATTCCCGAATGCGAAACCTCAATCAAAAACATCAATAAGAAAAAGAATGGGGATAAGAGACAGGATACATCCGAAAGCACATACAAGAAATTCTTGAATTTCTGGAAAAATATCTTTACATAATGCCGTTTTTATTATAGAAAATTATGTTTTCGTCTCGATTTGTTTATGATGAAGGAGAATTTATATGTCTAAAATGTGTGATATATGCGGGAAGAAACCACTGGCCGGTCATAATATCAGCCACGCTCATAATGTTACAAACCGCCGCTTCAATCCTAATCTTCAACGTGTTCGAGCACTCCAGGGCGGCCAGGTTAAAAGAATAGTGGTCTGTACCAGCTGCATCAAGTCGGGTCGGGTCGTCAAAGCCCCCTAAGCGATTCTTTTCACTTCCTGCACGTGTTTGACTTTCTTGATGGCTGAAAGAACCTGCCGTAGGTGTTCGGTATTTTCAACGGAGATGGTAAAAAAGCTGTCAACATCCTGTATGTCATTTGTTTCCGTACTGGCGTATAGAATATTTGCACCGTTTTTGCTGATGCCTTCAGCAATATCGGCTAAGAGCCCTACCCGATCATAGGAACGTACGCGAATTTTCACCGGATAGGTCTCTGTAATTTCCGTGCTCCACTCTACTTCGATCTGCCTTTCCGGATTCACTTTTAATGCGTTGACACAGTTGGTGCGGTGAACCGTAATCCCATATCCACGGGTAATATATCCGGTGATGGGATCTCCGGGGACAGGCTGGCAGCACTTTCCGAACTTTAAGAGCACATCGTCCACACCTTTAACCACTACTCCGCCAAAGGGTTTTTTCTTTTTCACCCGCCCGATGAGTTTATTGATGATGGATTCCTGAAGGGTCTCGGATTCGGATTTCGGGACGATTTTTCTGACGATCTGAAGCGGGGTGATCTTCCCGTATCCGACGGTTGCAATTAAATCATCCACGGTTTTGAACCCGAAATGCGCAACCACATCGGCCATCCGATCGGATTTTACTTCAACGGGAAAATTGAGGCGATGCTTTTGAAACTCTTTCTCGCACATCTCCCTGCCAAGCACGATACTCTGATCTTTTTCCTGAGTTTTAATCCACTGCCGGATTCGAGACCGGGCTTTGACGGTTTTGACAAAATTAAGCCAATCTTTGCTGGGATTGTGATTTTTTGAGGTAATGATGCTCACCACATCGCCGGTTTTAAGTTCGTACTGCAATGGCACCATTCTTCCGTGCACCTTGGCGCCGCTGCATTGGTTTCCGACCTCCGTGTGAATCAGATAGGCAAAATCCACAGGCGTCGCCCCTTTGGGAAGGGTCTTGATCTCGCCCCGGGGGGTAAACACATACACGTCGTCCGGGAAAAGATCGATCCGCACATTTTCCATGTATTCGCTGGGATTGCTGAAATTTTCCTGATTTTCCACAAGGTTTTGGATCCAGGCAAATTTCTTGCTCACGGTTTCATCTATCTGACTCCCTTCCTTATAGCTCCAGTGGGCGGCAATCCCCGACTTTGCCACATGATCCATTTCGTGGGTGCGGATCTGCAATTCGATTCGCTCACCGGTAGGCCCCATAACAGTGGTGTGCAAGGACTGGTACATGTTCGGTTTCGGAAATCCGATATAATCCTTGAACTTGTATGCGATGGGCCTCCAGAGGGAATGAATCAACCCCAGTGCTTCATAGCATTGGGGAATGGTGTCGAGTATAATTCTGAAAGCGATGATGTCATAGACCTCTTCAAACGTGAGGTTTTGCTGGATCATTTTTTGATGGATACTGTAATAATTCTTATACCGCCCCGAGACTTCACCCTTGAGGTTATTCTCTTCAAGCTTCTGCTTGATAAACCGCTTGGTTCTGCGGATATATTTCTCCCTCTCCTCCCTCTCTCTATTAACGAGATTTTTGATGTTGCTGTATTCATCGGGAAGAACGTAGGTAAAGGCGATGTTTTCCAACTCTATTTTTATCCAGTAAATACCGAGCCGAGCGGCAATGGACGCATATATATCGATGGTTTCCTGTGCGATGGATCTGCTTTTTTCTTCAGAGTGATGCTGCAGGGTTCGCATATTGTGCAACCGGTCGGCCAGTTTGATGAGAATCACCCGGATATCATTGGCCATGGCGAGAATCATCTTTCGGATGCTTTCCGCCTGGCGCTCCTGGGAACTCTTTAGAGAAAGGGAGCTGATTTTAGTAACACCGGATACGATGCGAAAAATATCGGGTCCGAAAAGATCTCTTATTTCTTCGGAGGTTGCGTGGGTATCTTCGATCACGTCGTGCAGGAGTCCGGCTGCCACGGAGATATTTTCCATCTTCATATCGGCCAGGATACCGGCCACTTCCAGGGGATGGGACAAATAAGGATCGCCGGACAGTCTAAGCTGTGCATGGTGCACCCTGGCAGAATAGATATACGCCCGCTCGATAATGCTCAGGTCTGAACCCGGATGGTTCTCGGCAACCTTGTCGATAATGTCGTTAATTCGGATCATATCTTGAAACTGGAAACTCGATACTGGAAACTATACACTCGTTTAAATATCTGCCTTCTCATCATCCATAACAATATGCGCTCATATAAGTCTCTAATTCTTATACTAGATCATTTTATGGTTTTGACAACTTATAACCACCTTGCCCAATGATTAAAGCTGCATGGCGTATCATCCAGTTTCAAGTCACAAGTTTCGAGTTTCCATCAATAGGCTTTTGCAAAGGTCACCGTCCGGCAGTCGGATTTGCCGCAGCAGATGCAACTGCCGTTTTCGGTATCATTTTCCAAAGGAATACACCGAATCGTTACGGTAAGATCTTCCTTAATCTTATCCTCGCAGCCAGCCGATCCACACCACGGGGATACGGCAAACCCCCCGTGAATCTCGGGCTTTTCTTGGTTTTGAGGCGTAAAATAAGAGTAAAACTCGCCCTTGTCCTCAATTTCCTGAGTATGGGACTTTCTGAAATTCAACGCGTTCTCATAAAGCTGCTGCTGGATTTCATCCAGGGTCCGGGTTATGTTTTGAACAAATTCGTCTCGATTAATGGATGTTTTATCTCGGTGGCTTTTATCCCGTCTCCCCACGAACACAGAATTGTCGGCAATATCTCTGGGACCGATTTCCACCCGAACCGGAATCCCTTTTTTGATCCAGTCCCATCCCCTGGCGCCGCCGATTTCACGGGCATCGATCTCAACCTGAACCCTGCGATGATGATAATAGGTGTCTCTCAACTCCCGGGCCAGGGTTTCGGTAAACGCCATTACTTCGGATCGGTCGTCCGGGCTTCGAAAAATGGGTATCAGCACAATATGGGAAGAAGCGATTTTAGGCGGCAAGACAATACCATCATCATCGCCGTGGGTCATGATGAGCCCGCCGATCAACCGGGTTGATGAACCCCAGGACGTGGTCCAGGCATATTCCTCGGATTCACTTGCAGATTGAAATTTGATGTCAGAGGCCTTGGCAAAGTTCTGACCCAAGAAGTGAGAGGTGCCGGCCTGAAGCGCCTTTCGGTCTTGCATCATGGCTTCGATGCACAAGGTGTCCACTGCTCCCGGAAACCGTTCCGCTGCTGATTTTCTTCCCTTGATCACCGGCATGGCGAGATATTCTTCGGCACATCGGGCATAGACATCGAGCATCAAATTGGTTCGCTCAATGGCCTCCTCGGCGGTAGTATGAGCGGTGTGCCCCTCCTGCCACAAGAATTCGCTGGTCCTTAAGAATATACGTGTCCGCATCTCCCAGCGCACCACATTGGCCCATTGATTGATCAACAACGGAAGATCTCGATAACTGCTGATCCATTTGGAAAAAGAATCCCCGATAATGGTTTCCGAAGTCGGCCGGACCACAAGCGGTTCCTTAAGTTTCCCTGCCGGGATGAGCCCCCCATCGGGCCCCTTCTCCAGCCGGTGGTGGGTAACCACCGCGCACTCTTTTGCAAACCCCTCAACATGTTCGGCTTCTTTTTGAAGAAAGCTCAAAGGGATAAACAGAGGGAAATAGGCGTTTTTAACACCGGTGGCCTTAAACATGTCGTCCATTTCACGCTGGATATTTTCCCAAAGCGCATACCCCCAAGGTTTGATTACCATACATCCTCTAACCGATGACCGTTCAGCCAACTCGGAAGCCTTCACCACCTGCTGATACCATTCCGGATAATCCGCCTCCCGGGTCGGAGAAATCGCTGTCTTGATCTGTTTACCCATACTGCTCCTCTCAATAATAATCTTCAGCTATTAAATTTATCTATTTCTTTCAGCAGAACACCGGCAAGTTGATCCTGCGGAAATTTTTTGATGACCTTCCCCTTTTTAAAAAGCACGCCGGTTCCGTCCCCCCCGGCAACCCCGATATCCGCCTCCTTGGCCTCCCCTGGACCGTTTACCACACACCCCATGATGGCCACTTTGATGGGATGGGGATTTGTCAGCAGCGCCTTTTCAACCTGTTCCGCAATTTCAAAGAGATCAATATTGCAGCGGCCGCAGGTTGGGCACGAAATGATATCGGGACCGTGCTGGCGAATGTTGAGTGCTTTTAAAATCTCATATCCCACCCGAATCTCTTCCACCGGATCTCGCGTCAATGAGACCCGAATGGTATCTCCGATTCCTTCGGCAAGCAACATCCCGATACCGATGGAGGATTTAACTATCCCTGAATAGAGGCCGCCGGCTTCGGTCACGCCCACATGAAGCGGCAGGTCCGTTTCCTCCGACAGCCGTCGATAGGCTTCAACGGTTCTTGGAACATCCGAGGCTTTGATGGATAACTTCAACGCATGAAAATCAAAAGATCGCATGAGATCGATATGCCGCAGGGCGCTTTCAACCATGGCTTCTGCGGTTGCCCCTTTGTATTTCTTCAAAAGATCCTTTTCCAAAGAACCGGAATTGACACCGATTCGAATCGAAGTGTCAGATGCTTTGGCCGTATCCACAACAGCTTTTATCTTCTTTTCGCCTCCGATGTTTCCGGGATTTATTCGCAACCCGTCCGCACCGGCTTTCACTGAAGCAACGGCCAACCGGTAGTCGAAATGGATATCTGCAATCAGCGGGATCACGATCTGTTTTTTGATCGCAGCAATTGCGAACGCGGCCTCTTCATCCGGCACCGCCACCCGGACGATCTCGCAGCCCGCATTCTCCAGTTGTTTGATTTGTCGGACTGTGCTCTCAATATCCTGGGTATACGTATTGGTCATGGACTGCACGATGACCGGTGCGGAACCACCCACCGTCACATTCCCCACCTTAATCTCTCGAGTCTTTTTTCGTCTTATTTTAAATTCCATAGTTTGTGGCGACTCAATCCGATTCTTTTATCGATCTCGGTTATACACAAAGCCCAAGTTTGTCGGATTATCTTCAAAGCCTATGATGCTCGACTTGAAGTTTCTGCATAACCGAATTATCGATTAATCATTGCAGATCAGCAGTATTTACTGATAATCATAAATTAACAGACACACAGCCTTTGTTCAAGTGCAATGGAATGCTTTTGCATGGTCTTCAAGGGTGTTCTCAATCGGAATAATCATGTATGATCTAAACATAAAAAAACGATACGAAGTGGTTTCAATGAAAGGAGACAGAAATGACAGCCAAAGACAAGGGCAATTATCCGGGGAAACATCAGCCGGAGGAACAACCGGATGAAGCCATTAAATCTGAAATCGAAAAAGAGACGGAACCCGGAGAGCTCCCTTGTGCCGTCGCGTTTACAATAGCAGAAAAAATTAGTGCGTCAGCCGCTGAGGTCGGGAAAACTGCAGACCTGATGAACTACGAACTGGTTAAATGTCAATTGGGCTTATTCGGATATAAACCCGGCCGTAAACTCGTTAAACCTGAGGAATCTCCGGAACCGGATATCGAAAAGGCCTTAACTGAAGCGCTTGAGGACGGAAAGCTTTCTTGCAAGGCGGCATGGGATATTGCCGACCGATTCAATGTTCCCAAGCTGACCGTCAGCGGTGTCTGCGAAACCGCGGGGCTTAAAATCAAATCGTGCCAGCTGGGCGCGTTTTAGTGCCTTAGAAATTTTTTCTTGTCTTTTAACAAAAAAAAATTGGTGAAGGCACTTATCCCGTTTATCGGGATTAATCTTTATTTTATCCCCACAAACGGATTATTCCGTTTATGCTTTTCCCTGCCGATGGTGGTTTCCGGGCCGTGTCCGGAAAGAACCCGCACATCATCTCCAATGGGAAACAGTTTTTTCTGAATACTGTCAATCAAGGTATCATAATCTCCACCGGGAAAATCGGTGCGTCCGATGGACCCGGCAAACAGGGTGTCTCCCACAAACAGGACCCCATCGGTATACAACGAAATCCCCCCTTTAGTATGGCCGGGGGTATGAATCACTTTCAACGTAATGGTACCGATGGCAATGGTATCGTCTTCTTCTATCGTCCGGTCCGGTTCAGGAGAGTCTTCGGCAGACATTCCCCAGGCGGCGGCGCTGGCAGAGAGTTTGCTCAACATGGGGACATCCAGGGGATGAATGAGAATATCCGCCCCGGTTATCTCTTTTAGCTTTCGATTTCCGCCCACGTGATCAAAGTGCCCATGGGTATTAATAATCGTTTTAGCGCTCAAATTTGATTCCAACAGTGCATCAAGAATTCTATCGGTTTCATCTCCGGGATCGATGACTGCAGCCTCCTTTTTCTCTTCACATCCCAGAATAAAACAATTTGCCATGATCGGTCCAACAGCAAGCTCTTTGATTATCAATCGGTCAACCTCCATATCTAATGATTCTGAGTCCGTTTATTTCACGAACACTATTATTCACAAGCATTTCCTTGCTTCACCTGCTGGATCAGCTCAACAAGGCTGCTGAGTTTAGGCTTCGGTCGACATCGATCATTCAGAAGTGCTTCGAATTGATCCTCAGGCAGGGACGACTTCAAGTGGGATACCACATCGAACGACTCCCACCAACAATCGAATATCTTAAAGCAGGGCCGGTTTTCTCCACTGCTGAGTCTACAGTAGTGAAAAAAAACCGGCCCGCCTAATCTCGGACATCGTCTCGTAAGATGATCCTTACCCTCTGCCATACTATAAGCTTTTCAGTTGCTCGGGCTTCGGAAAACCCTCGAATACCTTCTCGGATTCCAGTATTTCTTCTTCGCTTAGCGTCAGATCGACCAGTTCGTTTGCAAAATACCGGTCATACGAACTCAAATCGAGAAGCCCATGACCGCTGAAATTTACAATAATGACTTTTTCTTTTCCTTCTTCTTTTGCCTGTTTGGCTGCATCGATGGTCGTCGCCAGGGCATGGTTCGTTTCCGGTGCGGGAATGATCCCTTCGGTCCGGGCAAACAGGACGCCGGCTTCATACACCTGATTTTGAGACACCGCTTTCGGCTCGATGATGCCTTCATTCACCAGCTGGCTGACGGTCGGTGACATGCCGTGGTATCGGAGCCCGCCGGCATGAATCGGCGGCGGCACAAAGGCATGCCCGAGACTGTACATGGGGAGAAGCGGGGTATATTTTGCAGTGTCCCCATGATCGTAGACAAACGGCGCCTTTGTCAAGGTGGGGCACGCAGCCGGTTCAACCGGATAGATGTCGATTTCTTTGCCGTTTATCTTATCATGGACGAACGGGAAGGCGAGACCGGCAAAATTGCTTCCGCCGCCGGCACAGCCGATAACCACATCCGGGTATTCCCCGATCTTTTCCAGTTGCTTTTTCGCTTCAAGCCCGATGATGGTCTGATGAAGCATCACATGATTCAATACGCTGCCTAAAGAATACCGGGTTTTTCCGGACGTGTCACTCACTGCTGCTTCTATGGCCTCACTGATGGCGATGCCCAGACTTCCCGGGGTGTCCGGATCTTTTTCCAGTGCATTTCGCCCTGCCTGTGTTTCCGTGCTGGGGCTGGGAACACATTTTCCTCCCCACGATTCCATCATGGATTTTCGATAGGGTTTCTGATCAAAGCTTACTCTCACCATATAGACCTTGCATTCCAGGCCGAATTGAGAGCAGGCAAAAGCGAGCGCGCTTCCCCATTGGCCGGCTCCGGTTTCGGTTACCATCTTTTCGATGCCGAACGCTTTATTGTAATAAGCCTGGGCAACTGCCGTATTCGGTTTATGGCTGCCAGGCGGGCTGACGCTTTCGTTTTTGTAATAGATTCTTGCCGGTGTATCCAACTCCTTTTCAAGGCTTAAGGCTCTGACCAGAGGCGAGGGTCGCCATATTTTCAACACGCCGAGAACCTCTTCCGGAATATCGATCCACCGCTCGGGGCTCACCTCCTGCTCTATCAGATTCATGGGAAATACAGGTGCGAGAGCGTCGGGGGTAACCGGATTTCCGTCCGGGCCGATGGGGGGATTACATTTGATGTCTGCCAGAATATTATACCATTGTCGCGGTATTTCATCTTCTCTGAGTACGACCTTTCTAACCTCCATGATTCGCTCCTTTTCTAATGGTTGTTGATTTGGGTTTCAGTCTCTTTCTCGACCGGCTCCGCTTCAATGACATTACGGATGCTGTCGAGGATGCCGTTGATGAAGGCGCCCGATTCTTCGGTTCCAAACTTTTTACCCACATCAATGGCTTCGTTTATGGATACCTTTGATGGTATTTCTTTGCAATGTATCAGTTCGTATACCGCAATTCTTAATATATTTCTATCCACGCATGACATGCGGCTGATCTTCCAATTGCTGGAAAATCGTTCAATGGTGCCGTCGATTTCGCCCATAGCATCCAAAACACCGATTACCAGTTTATTAAAAAAGGGATAAGCCTTTTTTGCAGGGGAAAAACATCTGCAATAGAGATCCAGCATCTCTTCCGGATCTTCTCCTCGCATGTCCATATAAAAAAGAGCTTGCATGGCAAGCTCTCTGGCTCTTCTGCGAATTCCCATGCCTAGATCCGGTCAACCTCGTCCATGAGGTTGGCCATTTCAACCGCAGCCATTGCTGCACTCCAGCCTTTGTTTCCGGCTTTGGTACCGGCACGCTCTATCGCCTGTTCAATGGTATCGGTGGTGATGACTCCGAAGATAACCGGAACCTCTGATTCCAAGCTCACCGCAGCGACCCCTTTAGACACTTCCGAACTCACATAATCGAAATGCGAGGTGGCACCGCGGATGACGGCCCCCAGGCAGATGACCGCATGATGTTGATGCTTGGCAGCCAGTTTTTTAGCAATCAGGGGGATTTCAAAGGACCCGGGCACCTTAACAACATCGATGTCGTCATCCAGGGTTCCGCATCGGATCAATGCATCCAATGCACCGGCTAAAAGCTTATCAGAGATAAAATCATTGAACCGGCCGACAACAATTGCAAACTTCTTTCCTTCGACAATCAGTTTTCCTTCGACAATTTTCGGCATCATTCTCCTCCGTTTATGGTGTTGCTTCCACGTTAAGCAAGTGTCCCATTTTCCCTTCAATGTTGAGCGTCAGTTAAAAACCATAATAGCAATAGGTTATAGAATTTACGAGATGTTAATTTACGGTGTCGCTTCTACGTTCAGCAAGTGCCCCATTTTGAGCTTTTTGCATTCAAGGTAGCATCGATTATGTTCGTTGGGCGGTATTTCGATGGGCACCTGCTCCTCGATAGTCAATTTATATCCCTCAAGGCCGACCATCTTCTTCGGGTTATTGGTCAACAATCGCATTTTCCTCACTCCCAAATCCACAAGGATTTGAGCACCGATACCGTAGTTTCTCATGTCCGGCTTAAAACCGAGTTCGCGATTGGCTTCCACCGTATCCATCCCCTGATCCTGCAGCGCATAGGCTTTAATTTTATTCACCAGCCCGATGCCGCGGCCTTCCTGCCGGATATAGAGAAACACGCCCTTTCCTTCTTGATTCATCATCTGCATTGCTCGTGCCAGTTGGTCACCGCAATCACATCGCATGGAACCGAATATATCACCGGTTAGGCACTCCGAATGAACCCGAACCAACACCGGTTCATCCGGATTGATCTCCCCCTTGACCATGGCAATATGAAGAAGGTTGTCCACATCGTTTTCATAGACCACCATTTTGAAATCACCGGCATGAGGGGTAGGAATTACGGTTTCTGCAGTCCTTCGGACAAAGGACTCTATCCGCATTCGGTATTCGATAAGATCTGCTATGGTGCAGATACCGATGCCGTGTTTGTCACTGAACTTTTCCAAGGCCGGCATTCGGGCCATGGTGCCGTCTTCATCCATTATTTCACAGATAACGCCAGCCGGTTTCCGTCCGGCCAGTCTCGCCAGATCCACCGAACCCTCTGTTTGCCCCGCACGCACGATAACCCCACCGTCTTTCGCCCTTAACGGAAAGATATGTCCGGGCCTCACCAGATCCCTCGGTTGGGCGTCCTCTGCCACAGCAGTCAAGATAGTGGTTGCACGATCATGAGCAGAGATTCCGGTTGAAACACCACAGCGCGCCTCTATGGAAACGGTAAATCCGGTTCCGAATGGCGACGTATTATTGTCAACCATCATGGGAAGATCGAGAGCATCGATCTTTTCTCCTGTTAACGACAAACAAATCAAACCGCGAGCATATTTTGCCATTATGTTGATGGCCTCCGGTGTTACGGCATCGGCAGCGATGGTGAGATCGCCTTCATTTTCGCGATCCTCGTCATCCACAAGAATGACCATATGCCCGGACTTGATTTGCTCAATCGCTTCTTCAATCTTTAGTAGCGGCATTTTTATAAATTATCTCCCTTTAATGCTGATCATAAATATCCTGATTTTGCTAAAAACTCCAAATCGATGGAAGTATTCTGTTTTCTTCCGTCTCCTATATCTTTCTTCCGGTCTACGAATCGTTCAACATACTTTCCGATCATATCCGTCTCGATATTAACCGGATCTCCTATCTTCTTAACACTGATGGTAGTCAACTTAGCCGTATGCGGAATGACACTGACATCTAAACGATTTTTGCTGCATTGATTTACGGTGAGACTGACACCGTCCACTGCAATGGACCCTTTCTCAATCACGTAAAGTGCTGAGGTTTCAGGAATTTCAATGGTGATGACGATATAATCTCCAACGGTCTTTATAGAGGAGATGATTCCCACACCGTCGAGGTGACCCGAGACAAGATGCCCGTCAATCCGATCTGAAAACCTAAGCGCGCGTTCCAGATTCAGGCGATCACCGATTTTTGCATCCCTAAACGTCGATTTAGACAGGGTTTCCGGAGAAACATCCACTTCAAACCGCCTGCCGGATACCACCACTGCGGTTAAACAGGCTCCATTGACAGCGATGCTGTCGCCCGGGTTTGTGCCCTCCAGTGTAAAATCCGCATCAATGGTGAAGTGTTTTCCCTGTCCCGCTGATCGGATCCCCGAGATCACACCCGACCCTTCAATAATTCCTGTAAACATATCGCCTCGTACCTATAACCCCCCAAATGCCAATCTTCTAATGGATCTTTCCATTCCGACCGCCAACACTCCATTATTCCAACATTCCTGTTGAACTTTCTTAAAATATCCCTAATTCCCTGCAATTTCCTTTCAAGGGGCTATCGGCTTTTTCCTTAAATATCCTTGAATTAAAACATCGTCACCGAACCGGGCAATCTCGATTTCATGAACCGGAACACTTTGATTCATGAGTGCCGGCCCATTTCCTCTGCAGATGGGAATCCCGTCATTGCCGCCCAGAATTTTGGGTGCATAAAAAAAGAAAACCTTGTCGACGATATCCGACGCCAAGGCAGAGGCGATAACGTATCCTCCCCCCTCAATGAGAAGGCTTGTGATTCCCATGTCGCCCAATCGATCCATCAGGTCGTTAAGATCGATTCTGCCTTCCTTGAGAGAAGATTCTAAGACATATATGCCGTTTGCTTTAATCCTATCTTTTTTATCTGCCGGAATATCAGTTCCGGTGACGATGATTGTATCAGATTCGGATTCGAGCCGCAATACTTTGGCATCTTCAGAGATGGTGAGATGTGTATCGAGAATGATTCTCTTGGGATCAACGCCTCTGATTTCCGTCAACCGCGTCGTTAAGCTGGGGTCATCTTTTCGAACCGTTCCGATTCCAACCATAATGGCATCTGCTGCATGGCGAAGCCGGTGTACAAAACATCTCGAATCCTCATTTGTCACCCATCTGGAATCCCCGGTTCGGGTAGCGATTTGACCATCGAGGGTGGCGGCACATTTAACCATAACAAACGGTTGTTTCGTCTGAATGTACTTGATAAATCCTTCGTTCAACCGTCGCGCTTCATGCTCACACAACCCGATTTCGACTTCTACTCCCTTGCTTTTCAGGTATTCGATACCACCGCCTTTAACATCCGGATTCGGATCGACCTGGGCCGCAACAACCCGGCGAATACCGGCTTCGAGAATTTTCTCGGTACACGGAGGAGTTCGCCCAAAGTGGTTGCACGGTTCAAGGGTGACATAGAGAGTCGCGCCTTCAGAAGATGACCCGGCCTGTTCAATGGCATCGGCTTCAGCATGGGCTTTGCCCACCGCCACATGAAATCCCTGCCCCACAATGGCCCGGTCTTTGACGATAACGGCGCCCACCATGGGATTGGGAGACGTGAAACCTTCTCCTTTTCTTGCCAGGTCCAGCGCCTGTTTCATATATTTGATATCTTCCGATGACATTTTTTGATTTTCGATTTTCGATGTTGATGAATTCGTAAAAAGTCGAATTCATTAAGTATTTAGTGTTTTGTATTTTGTATTTAGTGTTTAGTGTTTAGTATTTAGTATTTAGTGTTTAGTATTTAGAAAAAAATATATCATGTGATATCAACTTATTGGTGTGCTAAACACTAAACACCAAATACTAAACACTCTCGTAAAAAGCTCGTTTTCGACAATCCGCAGTTCAAATCGAAAATCGACATTCAAAAATCGCAAATTTCTTACCGGTCGGTGAGCAGGCTTTTGAGCTCATCGACAAAATCGTTGACATCTTTGAACTCCCTGTAAACCGAAGCAAAACGAACATAGGCGACACCGTCGAGTTCATGGAGTTTTTCCATCATCTTTTCACCGATCATGTGAGCCGGTATTTCTTTTTCTCCAATCTCCCTTAAATCCCTTTCCAGCTCATCGATGAATTCTTCGATCAGCACCATACTGACAGGTCTTTTTTCACACGCCTTTTTTAGACCCGTCCGAACCTTATCGCGGTTAAAAACCTCTCGACGCCCATCCTTTTTAATGATCATGATCGGAATGTCTTCGATATGTTCATAAGTGGTAAACCGCCGGGTGCAGGGAAGACACTCTCGGCGCCTACGGATGACACTGGCATCTTTGCTCAGTCTAGAATCGATCACCTTGTTGTCGATCTCACCGCAAAACGGACATTTCATGGACTCTCCTCCTGTCTCAAGACTGTTTTAACACTGAACAAACCCATAACCACATCAACAAGATTTCAGGCATAACCGTCGAACTGCCCATACAATGGGAATGCCTGGCACAACTCCTGAACTTCAGATGAAACAGTACCTATGATATCTTCATCATCCGGATGCGTCAGCACCTGGGCAATGAGTTTTGCGATGATTTCCATTTCCTTTCGTTTCATGCCGCGTGAGGCGAGCACCGGCGTACCGATCCGAATCCCGCTGGTAACAAACGGTCCTCTTTCGTCAAAAGGAATGGTATTTTTATTCACGGTGATTTTTACGCGATCCAGAGCCTCTTCGGCTGCTTTGCCCGTGATATCCAAATTCCGGAGATCGAGCAGCATCATATGGTTGTCTGTTCCACCGGAAATCAGCCGAATACCGTTTTTCATCAGAAACTCGGCCAGCGTTTTGGCGTTTTCAACAACTCGATTTTGATAGGTTTTGAATGAAGAAGACTGTGCTTCTTTAAATGCCACCGCTTTAGCACCGATGACATGCATCAGCGGCCCGCCCTGTATGCCGGGAAAAATTTCTTTGTTCAGTCGGCTCCCGAGATCCGCCCGGGCCAATATCAATCCGCCTCGGGGTCCCTTCAGGGTTTTATGGGTGGTCGACGTAACCACATCGGCATAAGGGATCGGAGAGGGATGCACGCCCGCAGCCACCAAACCTGCGATATGCGCCATGTCCACCATCAGGCAGGCATCCACCGATCGGGCAATTTCAGAAAAGCGATCAAATTCGATGATGCGGGGGTAGGCACTGGCGCCGGCGACAATCATCTTTGGCCGGTGTTTTTGGGCCAGCTCCCCCACGGCATCATAGTCGATGGTGCCGGTTTCTGCATTTACGCCATAATGAATGAAATTGAAAAATCTACCGGAAAAACTGGCCGGGCTGCCGTGCGTTAAATGGCCGCCGTGGGAAAGGTCCATACCCAGTACCGTGTCACCCGGTTCCAAAAACGCAAAATAGACTGCCATATTGGCCTGGGATCCGGAATGGGGCTGGACATTGGCGTATTCCGCCTTAAAAAGATCCTTTGCCCGGCTGATGGCCAATTCTTCGGCATTATCCACATATTCACAGCCCCCGTAATACCGCTTTCCCGGATACCCCTCGGCATATTTGTTCGTTAAAACACTTCCTTGGGCTGCCATCACCGCCGGACTGGCTACATTTTCAGAAGCAATCAGTTCCAGGTTGTTGTTTTGTCTTTCCATCTCCTTGGCGATGACATCCGCCAGCTCCGGATCGACTTGTTCGATTAACTTTGAAATCACAAAATACCCCTTTATGAAATAGGCGGTTGGACCGGAGATTTCGTTCCTATAACCATTCTATTTGTATTATGGGTGATTATGTAACTGCAAGAAAAAATTTAAAAAGCTCCCTGCAGCACCGGTTTGAAGGGGTGCTGCAGGGAAACCTCACAGCATCAGGTGAAAAACGAAAACAAGCTCTGGCACTCAGGCAGGGATCTTCAGCATTATCCGGATGAGTTCTGATATTTACCCAATATCAATGATGCGTTGGTACCGCCAAAACCGAATGAATTCGTCATGGCAATCTTTACATCCTGTTTCCGGGCTTTGTTTGGTACATAGTCGAGATCACACTCTTCACCGGGATTGTCGAGATTAATGGTGGGTGGAATTATCCCTTGGGAAAGCGTTAATGCAGTAAATACGGTTTCCACCCCTCCGGTACCCCCCAGTAAATGCCCGGTCATGGATTTGGTCGAGCTGATGGCCACTGAATACGCATGTTTTCCAAACACGGATTTGACGGCTCGGGTTTCGTATAGATCATTCAGCGGGGTTGATGTGCCGTGTGCGTTGATGTAGTCGATATCTTTAGCAGATATGCCCGCATCTTCTATGGCGGCATTCATACATCTTAGCGCGCCTTCACCGCCGGGCGGAGGCGATGTTATGTGATAGCCGTCACCGCTCATGCCGTAACCGATAATTTCGGCATATATTTTTGCCCCTCTTTCCAGTGCGTGTTCCAGGGCCTCAATGATCAGAATACCGGAACCCTCTCCCACAACAAATCCATCCCGGTCCCTGTCGAAAGGACGGGACGCTTTTGTCGGCTCATCGTTGCGTGTGGATAACGCCTTCATGGCGTTGAATCCGGCAATACAAGTGGGGGTAATCACAGATTCCACCCCTCCGGTAATCATGGCGTCGGCATTCCCCCGTTTGATTATCTGATACGCATCACCCACGGCATGGGAACCGGCCGCGCATGCTGTGGCTATGGAAGAATTGGGGCCTTTTGCCCCAAAATGGATTGATATCAGGCCGGGGGCCATATTACCGATAAGCATGGGGATATAAAAGGGCCCCACCCGCTTGGGCCCTTTTTCAACCAGGGTTTGGTGGGTGCGTTCGAGCATGCCCAAACCGCCTAAACCGCATCCGGTTAAGACCCCGATTCGGTCCTCATTGGTCTCATCGATGATATATTTTGAATCTTCGAGCGCCATTCGACTGGCGGCAATGGCATAAGCGATGAACGTTTCGTTCCGCCTTGCTTCTTTTCTGGACATAAAATCTTCAGGATTGAAACCTTTGACTTCGCCGGCAATTTTTGTCTCATATGCCGACGTATCGAATCGGGTGAGCTCTGAAATCCCCGATTTTCCTGCGCATAACCCATCCCAGGTCTCCTGAACACCGATACCGAGCGGGGTGATCAATCCAATCCCTGTTACAACTACCCGACGTTCCAAGAATACCTCCTTTTCGGCCGGCCAATGGCGACCGGTTTAAGGCTTTTGAAGTGATGTGCCTAAATTCGGATTAAAGCTGCTTTTTCGTGTACTCGATGGCATCCTTTACGGTCACCAGTGTTTCAGCATCTTCATCTGATATTTCCACATCAAATTCCTCTTCCATGGTCATGATCAGTTCCACCAGGTCCAGAGAATCGGCGCCCAGATCATCCACAAATGAGGCATCCGGAACCACTTCGTCCAGGTCCACACTTAATTTATCAGCAATAATCTTTTTTACTTTTTCTTCTACAGACATGAATTCTTTCTCCTTTCATTAAAACATACCGCCATTCACATGAATGACTTGTCCGGTAATATAAGATGCGTCGTCAGACGCTAAAAATTTTATGGCAGCCGACACATCTTCAGGCTTTCCGATGTGTCTCATGGGGATTTGCTGCATCAGCGCCTCTTTTACCTTGTCGGGCAGAATCGCCGTCATATCGGTCTCAATAAAACCGGGGGCAACCGCATTGACCGTAACCCCCCTCGAAGCCAGTTCTTTGGCCACACTCTTGGTAAAACCGATGACCCCCGCCTTTGAAGCGGAATAGTTGGCCTGCCCGGCGTTGCCGATAGCGCCCACCACGGAAGCAATGTTGACAATCCGGCCGTATCGCTGCGTCATCATGATCTTTGCAACCACTTTGGTGCAAAGAAATGAGCCCTTCAGGTTGGTGTCAAGGACGGCATCCCAGTCGGTGGTCTTCATACGCACAAGGAGTCCGTCCCGGGTGATTCCGGCGTTGTTCACCAGCACGTCGATCCGCCCGGCTTCTTCCATAATTTTTTCAAAAAATGCGTTCACTGCCGGTTCCGAAACCACGTCCACACTCACCGAGGTTGCCGATCCGCCGGCTTCGATAATGGCGCTTTCGGTTTCCTTGGCTTTTTCAGCCTCTTCATCCGGATTTCCCGGATTAAAATAGTTGAAATAGATGTGCGTGCCGGCCCCTGCCATGGAGATGCAAATCGACCGCCCGATCCCTCTGGAGCCGCCGGTAACCACCACGATGCGCTTGGTTGTCTCCGCCATGGATTACCTCCTGAATAGTATATCCGCCGCTTTATCCATATCGAGAATGACGTTTTGAGTGCTTGCGATCATCTCATGAACGGATATCTTTTGCATGAATTCTGAAACAAAATCCGGGCTGAATGTTCCGGTGCCCATTACGATCTTTTGGGTGTTTCGGACCACCAGTGTCGACACCTCGTCTGCAAACAGCCTGGACATGACCTTGATCTTTTCCGCTTTCGAGTCCCCGGCATCGGCAAGCTGTTTCGCTTTTCGGGCCAAGGCGACACCGACCTCAAGGTGCGTCATCATATCGGCCAAGGCAAACATGACGTACTGTTTCCGGGTTAACCGGTTGTCGTGCGCCAGATTCGTTGCTTCATTGACGGCCGTTGCCGCAAGGGCCAAAAACCGACATCCGGCATCATCCATGGAGGCTTCCATCGCTTCCATCTCTTTCCGGATGTCCGCGTAGTATCCACCCTTGGTTTTTCGGGTCGTTCTCCAGCGAAAGGTGCTGATAATATTTTGTTGAATCTCGCTGGTGCCTTCGTAAATGCAGGTGATCTTCACATCCCGCTTTATCTTTTCCACTTCGTACTCTGTGATATACCCATACCCGCCCAAAGCCTGCATGGCGTCATCTGCTGTTTTGTTGGCAACTTCGGTTGCAAAATATTTGGCGATGGAACCTTCCACCTCGAGATCGGTTTCCCCGGAATCGAATCGGGTTGCAATCTCTTCGATGTATGCGTCTGCTGCTTCCAGCCTCACCGCATTGGGAACTACCAGTTTGTGGGTGTATCCCTGCTTCTCACTCAACGGGGATCCGAATTGAATCCTCTCCTTTGCATAGGGAATAACGATATTGAGCGCAGCTTCGCCGGCGCCCAAACCCATGGAGGCAACCATCAGTCGCGTATAGCCGAATACCGCGTTGGCCTGCTTGAGCCCCTTGCCCGGCACACCCCCGATGAGGTTTTCAATGGGGACAAAGACATCTGAAAATGAAAGCGGGGAGGTGTTTGAAGCCCGGATCCCGTGCTTTTCTTCTCCCTTGCCCTGCGCAAATCCTTTGACGCCTTTTTCCACCACAAAGAAAGTCGGCCCTTCCGGCGTTTTGGCCAGTAGGGTAATAAAATCCGCATAGCCACCGGTGGAAATGAATTGTTTGTTCCCGTTGACGTTGTAGCCGATGAGCTCGCCGCTGTCGTTTTCAACCGGATCGGCCGAGGTCTGAAGCGCGGCAAGATTGCTTCCGGCATCAGGTTCGGTAACGGCATAGGCCACAAGGGCGTCACCATCGGCAATTTTTCCCAGCCATTTCTCTTTCTGTTCTTCGGTTCCGGCCTCCAGCAGCGGATCCGCCCCCAGTTGAATGGCAAAAAACGCCGTTGC
>CAYSUA010000027.1:0-4453 GCA_964433795.1 uncultured Desulfobacteraceae bacterium
GCTTGATCCGGTCAGTCGCTGAAGATAAAATTTCTTTTGGGCAACAACCCGTTAATTATTAATTATTCGTAATGTACCATTAATAATTAAGATCCGACCCAAGGGTTCTAAGGTTGTTCCTACATGTTATGGAGTCGTAATGCATCACATTTTTGTATATGGAACATTAAAAGAAGGGTTTCCAAATTTCGACTTAAATAAAGGGCAAAGAATCCCTGGAAACTACGTCACGAAAGTACGCTACCCTTTGTATATTGTTGGTGATCGACATTCGCCTTGGTTAGTATCGCAACCAAATGTCGGAACTCAGGTCAAAGGTCAAGTCTTTGTCGTTGATGACTTGGCTATTCTAGAAATGGATAGACTGGAACGAATTTCTGAACCTGATGGATATAAGAGAATGAAGATTCAGATATTAAATCTTGAGACTTTGAATGAATTGACAGTTTTTGCCCATATGAAATTAAAAAAACACCTTGTTTCACAGGAGATCAAGCTTGGTCCTCTTTCAAGTTACGAGTTAGAACATTCTAAATTATATCGGAGTAGAAATCCCTAACATTTGTATTTTCTGGGGGGGATTTAGGGGACGTATATCAGATTATAAGATGTGGAATAAACAAGTTCCATAGAAAAGTAAAATTATAATCTGATAAATGTCCCATATACATATACGCATCTCAGCTTCAGAGTTAGATGCAATAATCTAAAATATAGATAAAAAGATCATGCCAAATCAACAAAGCGAAACAAAGAAATATTGGTTTCCAGCAAAAAAATATGGCTGGGGGTGGGGCTTTCCCTCGGCTTGGCAGGGTTGGGTGACATTAGCTATTTACATTGGCTCAATTGTTCTAAATGCTCACATATTTCCACCCGAAGGCAAACTGGCTTCGTTCTTATTCGTAACAATTACCCTGAGTGCATTATTCATTTTAATTTGCTGGATAAAAGGTGAACCGACTAGTTGGCGTTGGGGAAAACGATAAATCACCTATCAACGGCATAAAGACGGACCCCTATCGCGGCCGAGAAGCCCTGCTCCAAAAAAGAGGCTTCTTATCACCAAAGGAGGCATTTTATGAGTTATGAGTTGATCACCGTGGAAAAAAAAGATCATTTAACCATCGTTACAATCAATCGCCCGGAAGTTATGAATTGCATCAGCCCGCCCACCAGTGCCGAATTGTCCAGGGCATTTAATGAGTTCGATGAAGACCCGGATGCCTGGGTGTGTATTGTCACCGGCGCCGGTGACCGTGCTTTTACGGCCGGCAACGATTTAAAGTACCAGGCAGAGCATGGCGGAGAGGCTGTCAGTAAGGAAACTGCAAAGGTAAAAGGCGGATTTGGTGGGATTACGTTCCGGTTTGACTGTTTCAAGCCCTTCATTGCTGCGGTCAACGGCTTTGCGCTGGGTGGCGGATTTGAGGTAGCGCTTTCCTGTGATATTATCATTGCCGCCGAGCATGCCACCTTTGGGTTACCGGAACCCCGGGTCGGTATGATCGCCGGTGCCAACGGTGTGCATCGACTTCCCCGGCAGATTCCCTATCATCTGGCCATGGGAATGATTCTGTCCTCCAGACGCGTAACAGCCCAGGAGGCGATGCAGTATGGACTGGTAAACGAAGTTGTGCCATTGGAAGACTTGATTCCAACGGCGGAAAAATGGGCGGCAGAAATCATGCAGGGAGCACCGCTGGCCATTCGAGCCAGCAAGGAAGCTGCGCTAAAAGGTCTGGCATACTCCCTTGAGGAGGTTCCCAGACTGTTCCCGATTCAAGAGGCGATGTACGGCTCCGAGGATTATATTGAAGGGCCGAGGGCTTTTGCGGAGAAAAGACCGCCTCAGTGGAAAGGCCGCTATAAAGGGGGCAAATCTGCCTTTGACTCT
Source organism: uncultured Desulfobacteraceae bacterium (assembly GCA_964433795.1). GTDB lineage: Bacteria > Desulfobacterota > Desulfobacteria > Desulfobacterales > SURF-15 > DUZK01. The sequence continues at coordinate 1,898 of CAYSUA010000027.1, forward strand.
TGCGCCTCATAATCGAAAATCAATAAGAGTCAGGGCAGACTTGACTTGACCCCCAGAAAAAACGCTAACAAATCGTTGAGTATCGACGGGAAAACGCTGGCGCGTTTCCCGCGTCTCAACTCTACGTTATGGATTTATTAACCATATAAATAGCCATATATTAATATTGACACAATTCCTTTCCTGACCTATCATTATCCTATGAAAAAGCGATCTGATTTTGAATGGGATCATAAAAAGGACAAATTGAACCAGCAGAAGCATGGCGTTTCATTTGCCCTGGCGCAAATCGCATTTTTAGATCGAAATCGTGTCATTTTAGAGGATTTGGAGCATAGTGATAAAGAGGCACGATACTATTGCTTAGGCAATGTTGCTGATGGAATCATGACAGTCCGCTTTACCTATAGAAAAAGCAAAATCAGAATAATCGGTGCCGGTTACTGGCGAAAAGGAAAGAGGATATATGAAAAGGAAAATAAAATACACAGATGAACCTATTGGAAAGGTTAGAGTTGTCCGCGACTTTCTTCCTTCACCGGAAGAACTTGCCCTGAAGGATGAAACGGTTAAGGTCACAATTGCTCTCAGCAAAACGAGTGTTGATTTTTTTAAGAAAGAAGCCAAAAAATATAACACTCAATATCAAAAAATGATCCGAAGACTGCTAGATGAATATACGGTTCATCAATAGCAGCGAATCCATAACATGTTGCTGGTAAGGACTCGCAAAAAAGACGCGCGCCTCACAGCAGCGGTGTTATATTGCTTAATAAATTGAATGGAGAACTATAGTGACTATAGAAATATTGGGTATCTCCGGGAGTCCTATTAAGAACAGTAACACGGATAGACTTGTTAAGGCTCTATTGGATGCAACCGGACTAGAATCCGAATTTGTAAAACTTAGCAGGATTAAAAGAGAAAGAAGAGGGGCGAATCGACCATAGCTGCCTTCGAGGTTTCATATGATTACAGATACGTCTAATAGAAGATATGAATTTGACTGGCTTCGCGTATGGGCCATCTTGATCGTTTTTATTTATCACAGTACAAGATTCTTTAATCTGGGCGATTGGCATGTTAAAAATGTTAACACTTTCGTCTGGGTGGAGTTATGGAACGTCTTTGCCACCCGGTGGATGATGCCGCTTTTTTTCGTCATCTCCGGCGTGAGCCTGTTCTATGCAATCGGGAAATCGGGCGGTTGGCCGAGATTCTACGTCGATAAATTTCTGAGACTGATGATTCCGGTTCTGTTCGCGTCGGTCACGCACAGCGCCTTGCAAGTATACCTGGAGCGATTAACACATAGTCAGTTCTCAGGATCCTTCTTTTCATTTTTACCCGAATATTTCAACGGCGTCTATTTGGGGATCGGCATGCCGGGGAATTATGCATATCACGGTATGCATCTATGGTATCTGTTCTTTTTGTTTTTATACGGCCTGATCTGCTATCCCTTATTTATCTGGTTAAAAGGAAGCGGGCGGAAGATTCTCAATCGAATCACGGCCTTTTTTGCCATACCGGGATTGATTTATCTATGGTTTTCGATTCCGCTGGTGATCATGAAGGCACTTATTCCACCAGCAGTTCTTAATGTCGGCTCCGGCGGTTGGGGTTTTCTTTATTATATCTGGTTTCTGATCGCCGGCTTTATGATAGTGTCCAGTGATCGGCTCCAACAATATATAAAAAATCAGCGTTGGACTTCTCTTTTGCTGGGTGTGGTTTTATCGACCCTATACCTGTACCAGTTGTTTAGCCCGTCACGTGTGGTTTTCCCGGCCTGGATCAACGACTGGGTTTACACCCTGCTCTCCTTTGTCAGCGCCTGGAGCTGGGTATTTGCCATCCTCGGATTTGGTATGCGGTTTCTGACTTTTGATCGTCCGATACTGCGATATGCCAATGAAGGTGTGCTGCCTTTTTTTATTCTGCACCAGACCGTCTTGTTGAGTATCGGCTATTTCATCATGTCTTTGGAGATTCATGACGCCTTAAAATGGGCGATCGTTTTTACCAGCTCCTTTATCGTCATTATAACTCTTTATACGCTCCTTGTTCGAAAACTTGAGCTGCTCCGCTTTTTATTCGGTATGAAGACGGTACATCCATTTTTCGATATCTTTCGGAAACGGAGCGCTTTGATTATCTTGAATGTCCTGTTTGTCGGTTTGATCGTTTTTGCGTCTGTTATTCAAATCACCGGGGCAGGCACAAATCGCTCTCCAATGCCGTTGGTTTACGATCCGGGGAAGGACATCCTTTTAAACAGCGAATCGATAACCAATCGGTCGCCAACCGGTGTTCAGGTAGTCAACGACGAAGAGGCTTCGATCGGCCGGGCAATCGAGTTTTCCTCAGGAGCGAATCAGCGGGCTGAATCGCAGCCCAAGGTTTATGTTGAGATGCGTTTTTCGGCACCGGCGGGTCGGTACATCGTCTGGTTAAGAGGCAGAACCGACATAGACAGCGGTTATACGGATTCAGTCTGGCTGCAGGTGGACAATCAGATCGGGACCCGATCAGGCGTCCGGTCGGGAAATTGGC
>CAYSUA010000027.1:4463-19707 GCA_964433795.1 uncultured Desulfobacteraceae bacterium
AAAACAGATATAAACAACGGTTATAGGGATTCAGTCTGGGTACAAGCGGACAATCAAATCGGGACCCAAACCAAAAGTGCCCGGTCGGGAAATTGGCTTGATGTTCATCCGGCCGGTGTCTATGGCTGGGCAGGTGATACAGATGATCCCGTTGCAATCGAATTAAAGCATACCGGAGATCACACGATCCGTATTCAACCGCGGCAAACGCCTCACCGGATTGATCAAATCTGGTTGAGTCGATCTCAGCATCGAATCCCGAACACTTATAGACCTATAAAATAAAAAGAGATGATGCGACCCTAGGTCCCTTTTCATGAAAGCGATAATATTTACACGATATGGACCACCGGATGGTATTGAACTAAAAGAGGTCCCAAAACCTAGGCCGAAGGAAGATGAATTGCTGATAAGTGTTCACAGTTCGTCTATCAATTCGTGGGACTGGGAGTTCCTGAACGGTAAACCTTTTATAAACCGCCTCATGTTCGGACTCCTAAAGCCAAAGTCAGGGAAGCAGATACTCGGAGCTGACATAGCGGGGACGGTCGAGGCAGTCGGCAGGCACGTAACGCGATTCCAACCAGGAGATGAGGTGTTTGGGGATCTCTGGAGTAACTGGGGTGGTTTTGCGGAATATGCCTGTGCGCACGAAACCACCCTGGAACCGAAACCTGCAAATTCGACTTTTGAGGAAGCCGCCGCCGTACCTCAAGCAGGCGTCTTGGCCCTCCAAGGACTTCGCAAAGCCGGACAAATGCAGCCGGGACAGAAGGTATTGATTAATGGAGCTGGTGGCGGTGTGCAGTTCAGCTTGCCAAGCTCTCCGGGGCGGAAGTAACGGGCGTAGATGCCTCACATAAGTTGAATGTCGTTCGCTCGGTTGGCGCAGACCATGTTATCGATTACACCCAAGAAGATTTCACAAAAATCGGAGAACGTTACGACCTGATTATTGATTGTCAGGGTTTTAGGTCCATGTTTGATCATAAGCGCGTGTTAAGAACCAAGGGAACCTATGCCATGGTCGGCGGTCTTATGCCGCGAGCCCTCCAACTCTTATTCCTGAGTTTCTGGGCGTCACTCACCCGCGAGAGCAGGAAATTTCGTTTGGTGGCGGAGGGGCCAAACAAAGGTCTGGCAGATCTGAAGGAGCTTATCGAAGCCGGTAAGCTCGTTTCTATTCTCGACAGAACCTATCAATTGAGTGAAGTGCCTGAAGCGTTGCGTTACTTCGGAGAAGGACGTCACAAAGGAAAAATCGTAATCGCTATGGAAAGCTAGATGTCCCTGGGTAGTCCCAACGTTTTGTGTCAGAAAAATAACGCTTGTATTGAGACCCGATTGAGTATACAATTGAGACTCAATTGGAGGTGCAATTATGAAATTCCTAAGTGTCAGAGATTTAAAAACAAAATCATCACAAGTTTGGAAGGAACTGCCGGGGCAAAAGGAAATGATCGTGACAAGTAATGGTCGGCCCATTGCCCTTCTTTCATCAATTAATGAAAATAACCTTGAAGAGGTTCTAACTGCATTCCGCCGTGCCCGTGCGACGAATGCCGCGGCATCAATTCAATACGAATCCACTCAAAAAGGGACCGATAAGATATCCATGGACGAGATCAATGCTGAAATCGGGGCGGTAAGGTCTAAACGGAAAAAATGAAAATCGTTTTGGACACAAATGTTCTTGTTTCAGGCCTGCTCACTCCCTTTGGTCCGAGCGGTGAAACCGTTCGGATGATATTCTCAGGTGAGCTTGTATTGCACATAGATGCCAGGATTTTGTCAGAATATAAGGATGTTCTTAACCGTCGGAAGTTCAAATTCAACAAAGACCATATAGGTATTTTGATTGATTTTATTAAGCAATACGGCCAGTTTATTTCGAGTTTTCCACTTACGAATCGTTTGCCGGACCCTGACGATGAACCATTCCTCGAAGTTGCTATCGCCGGAAAAGTGGAATCTTTAGTCACTGGAAATACAGTCCATTATCCTTCCTCATTTCGAGAAGGTATAAATATTTTTTCACCCTCTGAATTTCTTGAATTTTATAGAAAACAGAATAAATCACAGAACCTGGCGCTTAACTCAGACGGTTAACACCGTGCGATTTTGACCGTTTTCATCTTTAAAGCTTTTGGTGCTTTCACCCAGGCCGTTACCATGAACCCGCCGCTGGTTAGCTAATCGTTCGCTTCTTTACATCATATCACAATATAAGGGCTTGTTTTTTGATCAGGATTGTCATAGAATCTTACCAGTAAGATAATTAAATCGGATGGAGGTTTAGTATGGCAAATGTCTCTACAACCAAAATGTCCTCAAAAGGGCAAGTCGTTATTCCCGAAAATATAAGGAAACAACTAAATTTAAAGGCTGGGGCTCAATTTGTCGTTGTTGGTGAAAAGGACGTTGTCATCCTTAAGAACATAGCGCCGCCATCTCTTGATGAATTTGGTGACCTTATTGCTGAGGCCAGAAAGAAAGGAAAACAAGCCGGAATTAAAAAGTCTGATATTAGCGATGCCATTTTAGAAGTTCGAGGAAAAAAGAAATGAGAACTATCCTTGATACGAATGTGTTCATATCAGGGATAGTTTTCGCTGGTCCTCCATCACAAATCCTCAAAGCATGGGAAAATCAAAGCCTTCAAATTGTACTTTCGAGACAAATTCTTGATGAATACCAGCGTGTTGCAGCGGCTCTTTCATCTAAACTCCCATCAGTCGATATATTGCCAATTATTGAATTGGTTACAATTCATGGGCAATTCGTTGATACTCAAGGTTTCAATATATCCGTATGTGAAGACCCTGACGACGATAAATTCCTTGAATGCGCAGCCGCAGGCAAATGCAAAACAATTATCAGCGGTGATAAGCATCTGTTAAAACTTGCGGAATATGAAGGTATTACTATTTTGAGTCCGCGGAATTTTGTGGATAGATATTTGTAATACCCCAAGCGAACCTGTCATTTCACCAGAGCGCTTACGCGCTAGGTTAATTCGGTGTTAGCAAGAACATGAAATGAATGAATCTAAAACATTTTTTGATGCATCCTTCATGAATCGTAAAATTTATTATGAAGTTCATGAAAATGGATTAATTTACCGACCGGATAATGAGAAAAAATTTAGCTTAAGTTGGAGAGATATTCAATATATTGAGGATCGTTCCGGGGACCGAGTCGATATATTTTTAAATAAACAAAAAGAAGTTCCTGTCAGATATGCAACCAATGAATTCTCCGTTCTTTTGAAAACTATCTGTTTAAAACTTTCTGAAATTCGTAAAGAGAGCTTTCATTCTCATAAATTCACATTAACTTCGAAATATTTGCTTCATTTGAGCTTTGTAATTTCTGTGCTCGTGCTGGCTCTCATTGGCAGTCTTTTAGTGGGTAAAGTTTTATTTTTTATGTTGTTGACTCTATTTGTTCCGGCAGGAATATTTCTCGAACGTCAACCAATCTCATTAACACTAGACAACCACAGTTTAACCGTGCGCAATCTCTTTATAAAAAGAGCTATAAATTATAATGAGGTACAGAAAATTGATTTTGAAGTAAAGAGTAATGACTATGGAAGAACACTCTGCATATTGATCAATCTGAAAAACAGAAAGAAAGTGACAATCAAAAAAATTGAAAATATTATTCTATTTTTCATAATGCTGCAGATAAAGTTAAACGAAACATAAAAAATAATAAGGGTAGCTGCCGCTAAATTATTCGTTATGGTTTTCATGAAAATAGTAACACGCCGTCATCGTCACTCTTTATGGAGAAAAATCGGAATGAATCGGAAAACAAATTTGCTTGTATTTTTAGCAGCATTTTTTCTCATTTTTAACGGAACATTGCATTTCTCTATTGCAGACGACGATGAGCACAGAGAAAAAAGGTGGTACGACAAAATATTAGATTTGGGCGACGATGACAGCGATGATGATAGCAGACACCGTAAAAGGAACCGCGAAAGGCATCGGGATGGCGATCATCGCAGTAGCTTCATAAAACCCGTTAATAATGCAGATTACGAAGAAGAGTGCGGGGCCTGCCACTTTGCATATCAGCCAGAGCTGCTGCCGGAAGCTTCCTGGAAGAAAATCCTGACTAACCTCGATGACCATTTCGGAGAGTCGATCGAACTGGATGACGATTTAAGAAAGGCCGTTTCAGACTATTTAAAATCGAACAGTGCAGAATACAGCTCGGCAAAACGTGCTGTCAAAATTATGCGAAGTTTGGGGAACCAAGTTCCTTTGAGAATTACAGATATCCCATATATCATAGAAAAACATAATGAAATCTCCCCGAACGTTCTCAAATTGGAATCCATTGGGTCATTATCGAACTGTTCTGCGTGTCACACGACTGCTGAAGAAGGGATTTATGATGATGATGATGTGAAAATTCCTAAGTGAAGCTCACATCACACATATTGTTTTCTACCATGCTTGAGGAGGCCTATAAAATATGGCGAGTCAACATATTGCAATTGAAATGGATGTAAACGGACTGAGACACCACATCAATGTCGCTCCCGGAACCACACTGCTTGAAGTATTGAGGGAGCAGTTGAATTTAAAGGGGACAAAGCAAGGCTGCGGTAACGGAGAGTGCGGTGCATGTACGGTGATAATGGACGGAAAGGCAGTAAATGCATGCCTGGTTCTGGCCGTACGCGCCAATAACAAAAGTATTACGACCATTGAGGGACTTGCTTCAAACCGGCAACTTCATCCCATTCAGAAAAAATTTATCGAAATCGGTGCGGTTCAATGCGGTTTTTGCACCCCGGGGATGATTATTTCCGCCAAAGCACTTTTGGATGAAACTTCAGAGCCGGACGGAGATGATATAAAAGAGGCACTATCCGGGAATCTGTGTCGATGTTCAGGATATCAGAAAATCGTTCAAGCCGTTACCAGTGCCTCGCAAAGAATGAAGAAGTGAAGATAGAGGTTATTTCATGGATCAAAATGAATTAATAGTGGTTGGAAAAGGCTACCCGAGGCATGAGGCGATGGAGAAGGTCACCGGAAGCGCATGTTATACCGACGACCTGGTAATACCGAACCTGGCTTACGGTGCGATATTGCGAAGCCCCTATCCCCATGCTCGGATTTCGAGTATCGACAAATCGGAAGCTGAGAAAACACCCGGGGTCCTGGGGGTATTGTTGCCGGAAGACGTACCTTCCAGATTGTACAACAGTTCCGGCAATCCGCCGTCTCCCCTGGCGGTAAGTGATGAGCGGATACTCACCGACCACCCCCTCCATGTGGGCGACCGAATCGCAGCTGTAGCTGCGGTTTCTCCGGACGCATGCCGTGAAGGGTTTTCAAAAATTTCCATTGTCTACGAGCAGCTCACGCCGGTTTTTGAAATCGACAAAGCAATCGATGAGAATGCGTTCTGTCTTCATCCGGAAATCAGCGATTCAAATATTTTCAAAAAGATCAAGGCGGAAAAGGGAGATGTGGAGGCGGGATTCAAGGCTTCGGAACTGGTTATGGAAGACTGCTTTACCACGCCTGCAGTTTCACATGTCTGTCTGGAGACCGTCGGGTGCATATGCGATTATACCCAGGATGGCAGGCTCACCATCTGGAGCAATTCCCAGACCCTGTTTCATGAAAGGAGAATTCTATCCGAGATTCTCGGGTTGCCGGAGAGTAAAATACGGATCATCAAACCGGCCATGGGAGGCGGATTCGGGTCCCGGCAGCAGCTTCACAATCAGCCTGTGGGGGCGCTGCTTTCAAAGCTCGTCAACCGTCCGGTTAAGATCTTCAACAGCAGGGAAGAAGAAATGGTGGGCACATGTGTGCGGCACGAGTCAAAATGCCGCATCAAGACCGGTGTGTCCAAAGACGGTCTGTTGCAGGCGTTTCAGGCCGAAGTACATCACAATACCGGAGCATACGGCACCCATGGCCCCATCGTTCTTGCCGCCCAAAGCAAGAAACTGCCCTACCGGATATCCCATTACCAGTATGAGGGAAACTGTGTGTATACCAATGCACCCGTTGCAGGAGCGATGCGGGGGTACGGCAACCCTCAGATATCGTTTGCAAGGGAGGTCCTATTCGATAGAATCGCTCGCCGCTTGGAAATGGACCCCTTAGAATTCAGATTGATAAACCACATCCACCCTGGAGACCGGGTGCCAGGCTCTCCGCTCGAACTTAAAAGCTGCGCGATCCGGGAGTGTATCGAGGCGGGAGAAAAAATAAGAAAAGAAATAGACGACAGGAATACTTCGGACATAACGAATCCGGACAGCGATATTGTTGAATCATGGGGCGTTGCTTTGGGCATGCACACATCCGGACCTTCCAACAACACCGGAATGAGTTCTGCCGCCATCCTGGTCAATGATGATGGAAGCGCCAATCTTCTTACCGGTTCTGCGGATATGGGTCAGGGCAGTGAAACCGCTTTGAGCCAAATCGTGGCCGAGCTGCTGGGCATAGAATTAAACGACATCACGGTCACATCTGCGGACACCCTTTATACACCGTTTGAAATGGGTACCTTTGCCAGCAGTCAGGCCTATGTGGCCGGCAATGCGGTTTATGCCGCCGCCGAAGACGTGGTTGAAAACGTAAAAACAGCCTTAATGAAATATTACAAAATCGGACCGGAAGCGATAGTATGGAAAGACGGTTTTTTCGAGATCGCAACACCGGAAGAAAAAATTTCTTTATCATTTAAAGAGGCAATCGCAAAAATCACTTTTATTGAAAACGGCACGATTATTATCGGTCGATCCAGTTTTATGGCGGAGCACAGCCCGCCCCCCTTTGCCGTGTGCTGGGCAAAGGCGGCGTTTGACAAACTGACCCGAAGTATCAGAATCCAGCATATCATTCAGGTGGTGGATGTGGGAACGCCGCTTAATCCGGATATCATAACAGGCCAGATCGAAGGCGGGATTATGATGGGACTGGGGTATGCCCTTATGGAGCAGGTTGCCATCGACAAAAGGGCATCCAAACCCTCAGCCAACGATCTTTTAGCATATAGAATCCCTTCTTCAATGGATATGCCGGAAATCCACACACACATTGCGACGAGTTTCGAGCCGACCGGTCCTTTCGGAGCAAAGAGCGTGGGAGAGATGACAACCGTCCCGGTCGCTCCTGCAATCGTAAATGCAGTAGCTGCTGCCTCAGGGGATGATATAAGCAGCCTGCCGCTAACGAAATACTACAACATCATGAACAGAAGGTAATTATGAGAACCATGCTTGAAACATACACAGCTCCCGAATCCATCGAAGCCGCAGCCGATATATTTAACAGCGAGGAAAACGCCATCTATATCGCCGGTGGAACGGATCTGGTCCCGCTTATGAACCGCGGCCTCAAGCAGGCAAACTGCCTGATCGACCTGGATCAGATTACCTCCCTGAAGAAAATTGAACAAACCGAGGAAGAAATTTTTATCGGGGCCATGACGACACTGTCTGAATTGAAGGAACACAGCCTCATCCATAAATCCCTCAGCCCGCTCTCGCAAGCCGCCGGGAGTGCGGCTTCGCCGCAAATACGAAACATGGGTACAGTCGGCGGTAATGTGTTGCAGGAAAGAAGATGCCTCTACTTCAACCAGTCGGCTTTTTGGCGAGAAAATGTACTGCCCTGTCATAAACTTGGGGGCAATGGTTGTCACCAGATTCCCAGCTCAGAAACATGCCGGGCCATTTATTATTCCGATCTTGCTCCCATGCTACTCGCCTACAACACCAGGGCCCGCTTTTACAACGGCGAAGCCTATGAAGAGATGGTGCTTGAAGATCTGATCCGGGCTCGCAACCATGAGGGTTTCAAAAAGCAGCTTTTAACCGGATTTATTATTCCCACCCCGATAGAAGTTACGATCGGAAAGTTTTTAAAGTACAGTGATAGGGGTTCCATCGACTTTGCATCATCCAATATGGGAATCGTCTTTGCATCCGGCAATCAGAAAGATGAAAAGCCTGCCATAAGGATATTTGCAGGGGCGGTATCATCGGAACCGGTGCGATTGATTGAAACCGAAGACATTATACTGCAAAGCTTGCCCGATGTTCTGTCCCGGAAAGAGGAAATCATCGGCACCGGCATAAAAGAACTCGAATCACGCGCTTCATTGATCAGAGAAACCGGTGTATCTATCAAATCAAAAAAGACTTCGCTTTTGATTGTCGCTGATGCCTTGAGAGACTTTTTGCCGCAGATTATTCCTCTCTTGACACGTCTCCAATAGCGATATATCGTATATACAATATAACAATTTAAGAGGAGATTTATAATGACCACACAGATGATCGTGAGGATCGATCCTGATCTCAAAGCCAAGGTCAACAATTTCGCTAAGGTAGAGGGGAAAAGTGTCAGCGAAGTCGTCAGGGAATTACTCGAGGAATATGTCAAAACTCGAGATATCGATTCTTATATTGATAATCTGTGGGAGCGCATAGGGGGCAAACTAGCGTCGAGTGGAATTGGGCCCAAGGATATTAATCGCGTTATTCGAGAGGTAAGGACCAAACATTGATCAGAGTAGTAGTTGACACCAATGTTTTCATATCTTCTTTCTTTGGCGGCAATCCACGAAAGATTATAGACTTATGGAAATCCGGCCAAATCACATTATGCCTTTCACGGCCCATCATTGATGAATACGTAGATGTGCTCAGACGAATGGGGCTACAGAATGAACGTGAGTTGGAAGAGCTGCTGGGTCTTTTTGCACACGGCTTTCATGTCTTATTTACTGCCAAAACTCCAAAAGTGAATGTTGTTGAAAACAACGCTGATGATGACAAATTCATTGAGTGTGCGGTGGCATTGCATTCGAAATATATTATTTCGGGGGACAAAGCTCTAAGAAAAATACAGGATTATATGGGCATTAAGATACAGAGCCCGAAACAATTTTTTGATGAATATTCAAAACCGAAACGATAACCGGATATCAAAGTTTGTATATAGTAAAATTATAACACTTTCAGCGGGGTGAAAATAATCTGTAAAGCGCTTTACAGCTGTGCTTAAATGTTGATAAGCATGAGAAGCGACCATGATATGAGAGGGTTGAGTCCATAATCATTAAATGCCAAAGGAGGAGGAAAAATGACACTTGAAACAGTTCGAAGCGTTTTGGCCTGGTGTTCATTGATAGACATCGTATTTCTGATATGTTGGTTTTTATTTTTTACTTTGGCCCACGATTGGACGTATCGGTATCACAACAAATGGTTCAAATTATCTGTCGAGACGTTCGACACCATTCACTACGCCGGCATGGGGTTGTTTAAAATCGGGATATTCCTGTTCAATCTGGTGCCGTATTTTGCTTTGCGCATTGTCGGTTAGGCGCAATCGGAAATCATAGGACCGAGAAAAATCGGGAGTGGGAAGGGAGGTTTCTTAATGATCGGAGATCGAATCGAGGTGAACATTGCAGGGGGTTTGGATATTCCGTTGCCGAAAATGGTACCGGTAAAGGTGACGTTTGATTCCCCTAAGTTGGACAGCATCAACCAGACCGTGGCAGAGCAATTCAAAAATCCGCAGATCCGGAAAAAAATCAAACCGGGGCAAACCATAGCTATAGGCTGCGGCAGCAGGGGAATAGCCAATATAGCAGAAGTGGCCAAAGCCGTGGTGGCTGAAATCAAAGCACTGGGGGGAAATCCTTTCATCTTTCCGGCCATGGCCAGTCACGGGGCTGCCACCGCCGAGGGACAAAAGCAGGTCTTGGAAGGATACGGTATTACCGAAGACTATGTGGGCTGCCCGCTACGTGCCACAATGGAAGTCGAGGTGGTGGATACCCTCGAAGACGGGACCCGGGTCTTCATGGACCGCTATGCCTACGAGGCCGAAGGTGTGGTATTGATCAGCCGGATCAAACCCCACACCAATTTCCGTGCGCCTATTGAAAGCGGTATTGTCAAGATGATGACCATCGGGATGGGAAAGATCATCGGCGCCACCGAACTTCATTATCACGGAATGGACGCTTTCGATGAACTCCTGCCCGATGCAGCCCGTGCGATCGTGTCGAAAAAGCCCTTTCTGTTTGGTGTCGGGCTGGTTGAAAACGCCCATGACGAACTGGCTATTATCGAGGCGGTTCCCGCGGAAACTCTTTTTGACCGCGAGCCCGAGCTGCTGTTGCGCTCCCGCGAGTTGATGCCGAAACTGCTGATTGACGTCATCGACGTCCTGGTGATCGAAGAGATTGGAAAAGATATCAGCGGCGCCGGATTTGATCCCAACGTGACCGGACGTAATTTCCGGGACACCCCCTGGAGCGGTCCTCCGGATATCCAAAAAATCGTTTGTTTGGACCTGACGGAAAAAACACACGGCAACGCCACCGGCCTGGGAGCTGCCGATGTCATTACCATGACACTGTATCAGAAGATGGATCTTGCTCCCACGTACGCAAACATAATCACCAGTACCTACCTGGACGGTGCGGCGATTCCGATGATTATGAATACGGATGAAGACGCGGTTCGATTGGCGGTAAAGACCTTGAGAAAGATAAAACCCCAGGATGCCGGAATCGTGCATATCAAAAATACCCTGGAGCTCATAGACATTGAAGTTTCAGCACCGCTGATGGCGCAGGTGGAAGCTCATCCGAATATGCAAGCCGACGGCGAAGCCGCTCCGTTTGTTTTCGGACCGGATGGGAGTCTGAAAAGAAAAGGAGGCTGAAATGTCGGATGAGTTTACTTTTTCAGGCATCATTCCCGCAAACCTGCTTCCTTTCAATCCGGATTTTTCCATAGATGAAAAGAACTACCGTCGTCACCTCTCGTGGCTGGCAAATACATCCGGGGTTACCGGAATTGTGTGCAACGGCCATGCAGCAGAAGTGTCTTCTCTTACCAGGGAAGAGCGGCGTAAAGCCCTGGCAATAGCCGTCGAGGAGGTAGGTGACAAAGTGCCGCTGATCTCAGGCATCTATACCGAAAGCACGCTGGAAGCGGCGAAGCTTGCCAGAGATGCTAAGGCTGAAGGTGCAAGCGGTCTTCTGATCTTTCCGCCAAGCCTCTTTATGTTCGGCGCCCAGGATCATCCCGAAATGGTTTACCGATACTATGCAGCCATAGCAGAAGCTGTGGACCTCCCGATGGTTGCATTCCAGTATCCGCCCGCTTTGGGGCTCGGGTATCACACGGAAACTCTCGTAAAATTGACCGAAATCGATCAGGTGGTTGCCATCAAGGAGTGGAGCAACGACATTATCATATTCGAAAAGAACCTCCGTGCCATCAGGGCAACAGGACGACCGGTCGCCATACTGTCAAGTTTCACCATGTCCCTTTATTCAAGTTTTCTGCTGGGTGCGGATGGTGCAATTTCAGGTATGGGCAGCGTGGTCGCCGATCTTCAGGCCAAACTCTTTGATTTGGTTAAAAGCGGCGATCTCGATGCCGGGAGCCGGCTCAACGATCGTATAGCCCCTCTGGTCAGTCTTTACTATGCCCCGCCTTTTGTAGACATGCATAACCGGATGAAAGAGTCACTGGCAATTCTCGGCAGAATTGATGCCGCTGTGGTTCGCCCCCCGTTGCAGCCCATCAGCCAAAAGGAACGGGAAAAAATCCGAATGACGTTGACGGATTGCGAAATAACGGCAAACTAAGGCGGGGAAATAAGGGGGCTCCAACAATGAAGCGGGGAATTGATCATCTGGTACTCAGCGTGTCGGACATTGAACGCGCTGCTGAATTTTATAGACGGCTGGGGTTCACCACAACACCCCGGGCACAGCATCCCTGGGGCACGGACAACAGCCTCGTACAACTAAACGGCTCTTTTTTAGAGCTACTGGCTGTGACCCGGCCGGAGCTGGTTCCGCCGTCAAAGGAGCGGAAATTCAGCTTCGGTGAATACAATCAGGAATTTTTATCCCATCGGGAAGGCATGTCCATGCTGGTGTTCGAAAGTACGGATGCCAAGGCAGACCGGGAGGAATTCATATCAAGAGGTCTCCGCCCATTTGACAATTTCCACTTTGAGCGGTTGGCAACACTTCCAGACGGCGCCCAGGTGACGGTTGCATTCACCCTGGCATTTGCAACGGATCCGCGCATGCCCGAGGCTGTTTTCTTTTGTTGCCAGCAGCATGCGCCCCAGTATTTCTGGCGGCCGGAGTATCAGACACATGAAAACGGGGCTGATGCGGTTGTAGAGGTGATCATGGTTGCCGATCAACCCATTGCCCTTGCAGACTTTTTCTCCAAAGTTCAAGAATCTGAAAGCATTGAGGAGAGCAGCTTCGGACTGGCGGTGAATACCCCGCGGGGTACTATCAGGGTATGTACTCAGGAGGATGTTTGCCAGCATTACGGCGACATGGATCTTTCGAGCTTTCCTGAATCGCCATATTTTCTGGGCTTCGCCGTTCATGTCCCCGATCCGGGCCGGGTCGCTGCTCATTTCCGATCAAACAATGTAGCGTTTGACGCTACCCCCGAATCGATTCGCGTATCCCCAAAAGACGCCTTTGGTGTACTTATAGAATTTCGGTCGTAAAAAATTAAGGATCTTCGGAAGATTTTCCCATAATCAGACTTCACCGACAACACAGCATCATTACAGGAGGTGCATATGTTACCGACACCCGGGCGTTATGAGTACTCCAATATCACCAAAAGAGAGGTTTACGACTGGCCCAACGATACCCGGCTGGCCGTCTATGTCGCCGTCAATATCGAACAATTCAGTTACGGGGAAGGAAAAGGAGCAGCCATTGCACCACCGGATCAGGCCCAGAGCCACAGTATTTATTCATGGCGCGACTACGGCAACCGGGTCGGTATCTGGAGGCTTCTTGAGATGTTCGATGATCTTGAAATTCCCATTGAGGCACAGATCAACACAGAACTCTATAACCACTGCCCTGACATTACGGAAGCGTTGCGTGAGCGGGGGCATGAAATCCTCGGGCACGGCATCACCAACTCTGATGTACAGGGTCATCTCCGTGAAGACCTCGAGTCAGAGCTGATTAAAAACGTGACCGAGACCATTAAACATCATGAGGGTGAAGCGCCGGTGGGCTGGATGAGCCCGTGGCTTTCCAACAGCGAGGTTACGGCAGATCTCTTACAGGAAGCAGGCTACCGATATTTCATGGACTGGACCTGCGATGATCAGCCCATCTGGATGAAAACACGGAAAGGAAGAATTCTGGCCATGCCCTATCCCATAGAATGCAATGATAATCGGGGCCTTGTCTGGTACCGCTATACGTCCGAGGAATTTGCCGATATGATGATCGATCAATTTGACGAGATGCTCGAACAATCAAAAAACCAACCCTTGGTTTGTCCCTTCTCCCTTCACCCCTTTGTCGTGGGTCGCCCCTATCGGATTCGCCAACTCAGGCGGGCTATGGAACACATTATTGCACATCGGGACCGAATATGGCTGACCCGGCCCCGGGATATTTGTGCCTTTATCGAAGGTCTTGCCCCGGGTATCGTACCCGGGAGCTGAGTTCCTGCAAAAGCCGGTCCTGTTTGATTAAATAATTATTGTAAAGATGGAAAAATAAATAATCAGGAGACAGAAGAGCGATCCGGAAAAAGCGGTCCGGGCAATTTGCTTTGCTTCCAGAGCCGCCATCCCAAGACAAACGTCTCTGCAGCAAACGCACCGGCAATGGCAATCACTCCCAGTACCGCTCCATTCACACCCGAATGAAACAGGGTAGTACTGCCGATAAGAGCCACCACCAGCAGGCGGATACCGGCAGTGACCGCAATGGCCCCTGTTTTCCGCATGGCCGAAAGAATTCCGCGCAACAGTGCGGCAGTGGCCCAGAACACGGCAATGGTAAACGTCAGCTTCACAGCAGGCAGGCAATATCGATACAGCTCAGGGGTCAGCCCCATCACGCCTCCCAGGGCCAAGCTTTGAATTGATGTATAAAATAGAACGAATATGATCCCGACATATAGGAGCAGCAAACCGGCCGTAAACCGGAACATGATTTTCAGATCATCCTGGTGACTGATCAAAGACTGAGCGGTTTGAACCAGGTTTCGTAAAGGAGCCAATATCACCCGGATCAAACCGTGAACCACACCGAATGAAGCCAGGGCCAGATCCGGATTGACGAGCCGGCCCAGGAAAGAGTTCACGACAAATAAAACGCCGTTTTCCGTGACCTGGGTCAACATCAAGGGCCAGGAAAACCGCCAATAATCACTGTAACCGGTGGTTGCCCAAGGTGTTCGGTCGAGTTCTTTAAAGAAAGGGCGGGCCGCGATAACCATAAAGACGCCCTCTACCGACATGCCCGACACCGTGGCCATGGCACCCACCAGTGCCCCGTCAAACCATCTTGAATAGAGCGCCAAAAAGCCGATCAATGCGGCCACCCGAATCAGGGTCGCATAGGTGATCAAAATCGTCCTTCTTCGAATCAAGATCATGGCATAGGACAGATTTCTTATGAAGATGGGAAAGGTCCAAAACCCCATGATGGCGGATGACACCTTGGCCTGTCGAACCACCTCCGGGCTGGCGCCCATCCAATGACCGAAAACGATATCCCCTAAAGGGGTAAAGGAAACCACCTCAACAATAACAAAAGGAACAATCACAATAGTTCCGATAAACCGAAACACTCTATGAAGAGACTTCCAATCGGTGATGAAAGAAATGCCGGTTTGGGTGCTTGCCATGGTGATACCGCCGGTTGTAATGTTGAATGCAAAGGCGATGTTGAATGCGGCAAGAGTCTCCGTGGGGATCGACAGGCGCGCCAGAAAAGCATTGGTAATGGAGTGTGAGATTTGGATCAGTTCCGTCATGAAGATCAACGGAAGAAAAAAAAGAATGATCGTCTTTAATGTGAGGTGTTCTCGCATAAGCAGACGCATACCTATCCGATTCCGTTACGAAGGGTCAAGGTGAATTTCTCCTGATGGTGTTGACCCGGTCATGGAATTCTCATATCATACGGCGCTAAACATTTGGCGGAGCAGAACAGCTGGTCTGTTTATCGGTCTTAAACTTGAAACTTAAAGGAGAGAAACGAAATGGAACCGGTGATATTCGATTATGACAAATGCAATAATGACGGAATTTGTGCGGATGTATGTCCACGTAAACTTATCAAATTAGACGCGGAGAGTTCCAAACCCGAATCTCAGGACACCTTACCTCTAGGAAAATTATCTGACACCTTCGGCATAATTGGGGGA
>CAYSUA010000028.1:0-19478 GCA_964433795.1 uncultured Desulfobacteraceae bacterium
TTAAATACAGACACAATATTCCTATGGATGCACTAAATCCCCACTCCCCGATTCCTTTGTATCGACAACTCGCCGATATTTTGACCTTCAAAATCCGAACGGGTGAGTTCCGCGAAGGGTCTCGAATCCCATCCGAGCATCAACTCGCCCAAAACTATGGAATCGGCAGGCCCACTGCCAGACAGGCTACGGATCAGTTGGTGCTCAACGGGACGCTGTTAAGAAGGCGTGGGGCAGGGACCTTTGTCCGTTCGGCTCAAAAAGAGGTGGATCTTTTTTCCTTTGCGGGCACCATATCTTCGTTTCAAAAAAAGGGTATTGACGTTGAAACCCGGATTCTTCAAAAGGTCCGGCTTAAAAAAATACGTAAAGATGATGAAAATTCCTTTTCCGGAAAGCAGGCCTATTTTTATTCCCGACTCAGTCTTGTAGATGACATGCCGGTGTTGATTGAAGATATGTACCTTCATCCGATCCTTTTTTCAGGTATCGATGGGATTGATATGACCGGCAGATCTCTGTCTCAGATTGCCGATGAAAAATATTATCTTCGACCCATTGGAGGGAAACAAAATTTCAGAATCGTTCATTTGACCGGACGAAAGGCCGGCGATCTTTCCGTTTCATCAGAAATGCCGATACTGCTGGTGAAGCGATTCCTCGATTTCCCTTCGGCTAAAAATGCCATTTTTTCAGAACTCTTTTGTCGTACCGATAAATTTGTTTTTTCACAGATCATCGGAGGAGGAACTACTCATGAAAAATAGGGGCTATTACAGCGAATTCGGCGGGGCTTTTCTGCCGGAAATACTCACAGCAACGTTTGACGAGCTTGAAGCCGCATTCGAGGCTGCAAAGACCGACCCCACCTTTTGGCAGGAATATTTTAAATTGATGTCCACATACTCCTGCCGGCCCACACCCTTGACCTGTGCTGATAATCTTACCGAATCCTTTGGGGGTGCAAAGATTTATATCAAGCGTGAAGATCTCAATCATACCGGTGCCCACAAAGCGAATAATGTGATGGGGCAGGGATTGCTGGTGAAACGGATGGGGAAAAAACGGGTGATTGCCGAGACCGGAGCCGGGCAACACGGGGTCGCCACCGCCACCATGGCAGCCAAATTCGGATTTGACTGCACCATATACATGGGAGAAATAGATGTGGAAAGACAGCGGCCCAATGTCTTCTGGATGGAGCGGTTGGGTGCTGAAGTGGTACCGGTAAAAGAGGGAACCCGTATTCTAAAAGATGCCATTAACGAAGCCTTCCGGGACTGGGTCAGCAACATGGATACCACCCATTATGTGCTGGGTACGGCGTGCGGCCCCCACCCATTCCCGGAGATGGTGACCTACTTTCAATCCATCATCGGAACAGAAGCCAGAAAGCAGATACTTGAATGCGAGGGAAAACTTCCCCTGCGAGTTTATGCATGTGTGGGGGGAGGGTCCAACGCCATGGGAATATTCAGCGGTTTTATGGATGACCCGGTTGAGCTTGTGGGTGTTGAAGCCGGCGGAAAAGGATTGGAAACAGAAGCCCACGCAGCCCGGTTGGCTTTAAGAGATGCCCGGATCGGTGTGGCACAGGGGTATAAAACATATTTCCTTCAAGATGCCGACGGTCAGATGAAGGAAACCCACAGCGTGGCCGCCGGCCTGGATTACGTAGGGGTTTCACCCATTTTATCTCATTTGAAGAAAACGGAACGGGTGCGATTCGAAGCGGCAACCGATGCCGAAGTGGTGGAGGCCCTATCACTTACCATACGAAAAGAAGGAGTCATACCGGCTCTGGAATCGGCTCACGCATTTGCCCATGCATTCAAAGAGGTTCCACGACTCCCGCAATCCGAAGCCGTTATCATCAACCAATCGGGCAGGGGAGACAAGGATATCTTCACCGTTGCCGATGCATTAGAGGATCCCGATTGGAAAGACTTCATCATTAAAAAAGCAGAGGCGTATCATGCTTGAAACGTATCTTAAGAAGCAGCTCGACAAAAAGGGTTTACTGCTCATGACTCATATTGTCTTGGGGTATCCGAGTTTTAAGGATTCCCTTCGGGTCATTGAATCCATGGTTGAAGCCGGGGTTGACCTCATGGAAATTCAGATTCCGTTTTCAGAGCCGATTGCAGACGGTCCGGTGATTCTTCAGGCAAACCAGAAATCGATTTCAGCAGGCGCTTCGGTTCAAAAGTGTTTTGATCTTGCCAAAGAGGCGGCTGAAACATTCCCCATCCCGTTTTTGTTCATGAGTTACTACAATATCCTGTATCAGTACGGCATCCATGAGTTTGCCCATGCCGCAGCTGAAGCCGGACTTCAAGGGGCCATTGTTCCGGACCTTCCGCCGGAAGAAGGAAAAGACTATCTTTCGGCCATGGATCGAAACCGACTTGACCCGATTTTCATTTTTTCACCCAACACACCGATGGAACGGATGAAATATATCGCATCGGCCGGCAGGGGATTTATCTATTGTGTGGCCCGGAAAGGAGTCACGGGCGCTGAGACCGATTTTTCAGATCAGTTGAGTGAATATCTCGGCTTATGCCGGCAGGCAACCGATCTTCCCCTGGCACTCGGTTTTGGCGTGAAAGAAAAAAAAGATATGGATTTTTTGAAAGGCAAGGCGGATATTGCCATTATCGGCACCCAGACCATTCGACTCATCGACACGGAAGGGATTGAGGCGGTGGGACCGTTTATTAAAAGCCTGAGATCATAAAAAGGAAATCATAGGCAGATTGCTCTGTTGAGAGAGCAACGGCCTGCCCCTATTCGAAGGGATTACATATGGTGATGGACTCAATTTTTTGATTGTGCTGCAAATCTTCAGAATACATAATATTACATTTTGCCTGTAATGCCGCCGCAATGATGAGGGAATCGTAAAAAGAAAAACGCCATCGCTCCATGATATCTAAAGAACGGTGATAGAGCTCAAGGCTCGTAAAAACTGCACATAAAGGGAAGAGAACGGCATCTATATATTTCCGGCAGTCCTCTATCGATAGAGGGACTTCGAATTTTTTTGTCGAAACATTGATAAATTCCTGAATTACCTGAAAACTGATACAACCGACAAGTTCGGAGACCGCCTTTTTGATTAGACCATTGGCAATTTGTTGTTTATCCGTGTTTATTTTATCAAAGGAGTAAACAAAGATGTTGGTATCAATAAAATATTTATCGCTCATTCATTTCATCCCTTGTGAATTTCTTACCTGGCTTAACATAGTCCAGTAAATTCATGAGCGACTCATAATCATTCATCCCCATATCCGCATTGGCATACTGTTTAAGCCATTGCCGGAAAGATGCGTTGAGGGTTGTATGTTCTCTTTGTGCCTTTTCCCGGGCTTTGCGGATGAGTTCCTCTTCAGCATTCAACGTAATATTCTTTAACATGCGATCACCTCCAAAGGTCTCGGAATCACTATTTTGGTGCACACGATTATAGTGTGATAAAATTGCTTTGTCAACGGGTTCTATACAGACCCGCAGGGTAACCGCATTTGAGATTTAGGCATCTTTTTATTATACGCAAAATGATTTGGAGGGGTTTCAGGTGTTAATTTTCAATCCCCGAAAGGATTGTTTCTGAACACGGAATCCAAATGCGGTTACCCTGGGCTCTCAAGACCTTTCCCTTGAAGTAGGTATCGGTCCCGTGGTAATCGTCTCGTATCGTTATCATGACAATCCGTATCCTCAACAACCTTTTTAAAGCTCTGAGCATCCAGGTTGTGGAATTCAACCATGATAAAAATATTTAATAGTTGTAAACAGTTTTTCATCAAACACAAAATCCTATTGTTATATATAGTTCTCATGACGGCAACATTTGCTGTCTTTTGCCAGACACTATCTCACGATTTTGTGAACTTTGATGATAACCTGTACGTTTACGAAAATCGTCATATTCAAAATGGCCTAAAAGTCGATAACATCATCTGGGCATTCACCTCTACACATGCAGGCAACTGGCATCCCTTAACATGGATATCACACATGATCGACTGCCAGTTGTATGGTTTGAATCCTGGCTGGCATCATCTTACAAATCTGCTCCTTCACATGGCGAACACTCTATTATTATTTTTTGTTTTTAAAGAAATGACCGGAAATCTTTGGCAGAGCTGGTTTGTTGCAGCTCTGTTTGCGCTCCATCCATTACATGTTGAGTCGGTTGCTTGGGTGGCGGAGCGTAAAGATTTAATCTGCACTTTCTTTTGGATTCTCACCATGTGGAGTTATGTCCGGTATGTTGAGCACCCGAGGACAAATAGATATCTGCTCGTTCTTGTGTTTTTTATCATGGGGCTTATGAGCAAACCGATGATCGTGACCTTACCGTTTGTTTTGCTTCTGCTGGATTTCTATCCACTTTCCCGTGTTCAGTTTCAACACTTTGCCGGCAGAGGCCACTCCCATCAAAGATCGATTGTTCGTCGTATGGTTTTGGAGAAACTCCCGTTATTTTTTCTTGCAACAATATCAAGCGTTATAACGGTCTATGCTCAGGAGCAAGTTGGAGCGTTGAAATCATTTGATCGACTTCCATTTATAATGAGAATTGCCAATGCACTGGTATCATATGTAAAATACATAGGGAAAATGATTTATCCCTCCAAGCTGGCTGTTCTGTATCCGTATCCAAAATTATTACCTTGGTGGCAGGTCACTGTAGCATGCGTATTGCTTGTATCGATGACCTTTCTGGCAATCCGAATGATTAAACGACGCCCTTATTTTGCTGTGGGATGGTTTTGGTATGTGGGAACACTTGTGCCTGTAGTCGGTCTGGTTCAGGTAGGGGGGCAATCCATGGCCGACCGGTATACATACATTCCGATTATCGGATTATTTATTATCATTGCATGGGGGGGTTCTGACCTTTTGAGGCGATGGCGACACAATAAGAATTTTCTTGCAATTTTTGCAACCTTGCTAATTCCAACGTTGATGATCGTGACTTGGAAACAATTAGGGCATTGGAAAAACAGCATAACGCTTTTTGAGCATGCTATTGAAGTTACATCCAATAACTCAACAGCGCACAACAGCCTGGGCTATGCACTTAGCAGGAAGGGTCATACAAACGAGGCCACCAAACATTTTCTGAAGGCTCTTGAGATAAGGCCGGATTATGAAAAGACACACCTGAACCTGGGGATTGTTTTTTATCACAATGGCGATACTAATAGGGCTATGGAACATTTCCAAGAAGTGATTGAAATAAATCCTGATAATACTGCCGCAAGAAACTATCTAAAAAAAATACTGATTCTTCAAAAACAAAATCGATAACCATGCTGTATCTCATCGGTTTATTCAAGGGCTTCTCTAAACGTCCATATTTCTGTGTTTGTATTTTTAGCCCTGATTTTCACCTTGTTCGGTTCTTTTTCTTCAAGTATGTAGACCTCACTTCCTTCCTTCGACATCCATCCCCTGCCTTCTTGCTGGAGTTTGAACCAGAGGGCTACCTTGTTATCCACAATGCTCCGATGAAATAAATCTAAATCTTCCTCGGAAGCGGCCATTGGATAACCTTCCTTTGTGATATATATATTGTCTTTGGTGAACCCTTCAAAGGCCCAAAGGGAAAGGAATAATATCGTAATAATGGCGACTGCGGATTTTATTCTTTTCATCTTTTCAAAAAGAGATATGATCTTAATTTTGACCGCCCGGTGTTTGGGTAGTTTCGTCACTATCCAGTATTTCGATATCATAGAATAAATGTCAAGAATTCAGTATAGTTATAAAATCGGATAAAGGTTTGTGAATCTTAAAATTTGTTGTTTACGTAATAATACGTTCTAAACCGAAGTTAGTCAGCAACGACCCTTAAATTTAGTTGCCTAGAGTATTGATCACCAATTATCTGCGTAAACCTGCCCGCTCTGGCCTTGCATTGTATGGCAGGGGGGCCCCTATTCACTTTTCTATCCAGGGTTTAATTTTCTCCATATTCAGTTCAACTCCGAGCCCTGGATTTTCGGGCATTTGGATTTCACTGTCATTTGGCCGGGGCATGGGCTCTGTAAAAATATCCATGAGCGGATGATCGATTTCCATGAATTCAAAAATTTTAAAGTTTGGAGCTGCAGCAGCAAAGTGCATGGCCACCACAACGTTTAAGGCCGAAAACATTCCGGTATGGGGCGACAGCCCGAGATTGTTTGCCTGAATCAAAGCGGCGATCCGCATCCCTTCGGTGAATCCTCCCACACGTCCGATGTCCGGTTGAACCATATCTACCGCCCCTGTTGCCAGCAAATCTCTGAAACCAAACAAAGAGAATTCTCCTTCTCCACCGGCCACCGGCAAGGGTTGGCCTTGCTTGACCTGTTTATATCCCCTGAGGTCATACGGCGGCACCGGTTCTTCGAACCATTCGATGTCGTACGGTTCGAGCAGGCGGCCCAGTCTTATGGCCGACCCGGCATCATAGTTGCTGTTGGCATCCACCATCAGAAGAATATCATCTCCCACCGCATGCCGGATTTCTTTTACAGCCTCAGCATCTTCTTTGATGCCCATTCCCAGTTTTATTTTAACTCCCTTATAGCCTATATCCAATAATTCACAGGCCTTTGCAGCCATTCTGTCCGGATCGTCGCAAAACACCGATGAACCATAGGTCTCCAGGGTTTGTCTGCCAAACCCGTGCAATGCCTTGTAAACAGGTAAATTCAACGCCTTTCCGATGATGTCCCATATGGCCACATCCACCCCACTGATTGCTTCAACAAAATGGCCTTTGGTGTGTCCCCGGGTCCGCATGGCGGAAAACATCTTCCACCACAAAGCCGCTGCATTCATGGGATCTTCACCCAAAATCAGCGGCGCCAGCATGTCTTCCACAATATATTTAGTGGCTTTTGGCGCTGATCGCACCACACTTTCCCCGATTCCTATGATTCCATCATCGGTGATTACCCGAACGATAAGCGCCCGCACCTCATCAAATGTTGTGGTTGCGATACGAAACGGTTTCTCAATTTTCGCATTAAGTGCGAGTGCCTCGATGTGTTCGATTCTCATGGTTATTTATCCTATTTCATTTTCCATTGTTGTTTTCTAAGAGCAGTTATTGGCAGTATATTTTCTTATTGAGATTCGATATACCGACATAAATCCTTTTAGTAAAGATGCAATAATTTCCATGACCTCATGATCCTCGGTCCCGCCCTATTTCTTTTTTTTCTGTGGTGATGAAGACGTGTTGACAATCTGCTGTGCCTAATATAGTACATATGTACCTAAATTTGTACATATCTACATTTCTTGGAGGAAAAATGCAAAATTCGACCCTACATATTAAAGTCACTCCGGAATTGGCAAGTGCCATAAAGTCATTGTCAAAAAAGAGGGAAACGTCTGTCGGTGAACTTGTCCGACGGGCTGTTCTATCCTGTTATCAGCTTGATATACTCAATCTGAACGAGAAACAGAGGCGGGCAATAGAGGCGTTCCAAGGGGGGTACATCAGCCTCGGGAAACTTGCCGAGGAAATGGGAATGAGTGCCTGGAACATACGAAATTGGCTGGAGGAACATGATATCCCGCAGAACAACTCATTTTTTGAGGATGATGTAAAGAATGCTTAAAAAGAAATGGATTTTTGACACGGTTGCGCTCAGCAATTTCCTGCTGTCGAATTCCATATTTATCCTTGAGGAACGCTATCGCAAACGCGGGATGATAACTTGGGAAGTCTATGACGAAATCTCAGCCGGTATTATTGAATACCCGAATCTAAAACTGGTTGATAAACTCATCGAATCTAAAGTCATTAAACTGATCACCTTATCCGGAGCTGAACACAACCATTACCTTGAATTAATCGGGCATCTCGGAAAAGGTGAAGCCTCGTGCATTGCCGCTGCAAAAGAACAACAGGTGACCGTGGTGACGGATGATAGGGCCGCAAGAGGACAGTGTTCGCTCCTGAAAATTCCATTCACCGGCACAATCGGGATCCTTAAAGCGGCTTTTCTCGAAGGACAGATCTCGCTATCCCAAGCTGACGATATCCTTGGAAAAATGATCAAAACAGGATTTTATTCACCCATCAGAAACCTTTCCGATATCGTTTAGTTTTATTGATTCCGAATGAGCTGATTCGGTTCTATTTAAGGATGCGTGAATAGCAGTGCCGATTGACTTAAAGACCTGAATCCTGTATTTATAGGTACAAAGTAGCCTCCGGTTTGGGTCTTATATCATTTAATCATTTCACCCATGACATTTTAAACCTGCCGGTAAGAAATCAATTTACAATAGGTGGATTAGATGAAAGCTGCTAAGAACAATGAAATAGATTACTGTTTTTATAAAGAGATAGCCAAACAGCCGAAAGGTGAAGGGATTACCAAGTGCCTAAGCTGCGGGACCTGCTCCTCCACCTGCCAGGTATTTTCAGTGAATCCGGACTATAATCCCAGGAAGCTGATTCAAAAAGCCATTCTGGGATTAAAAGATGATGTGCTGCAGTCGGAAATGATCTGGATTTGTGCCAGATGCAACAGTTGCATCGAAAAATGCCCCAAGGGGATTAAACCCGGTGATATTATTATGGCTTTAAGGCATATTGCGCTAAAGGAAGGTGTCGTTGATTACAAAGGCGTGAGGCATTCTCTATTTTTTAAAAAAAGTATTTTAATGACCGGCAAAATCAATGAGATGATCCTGCCGCTCAATACATTGCGGCTGGGTATCGTTTCCCAGGTTCCCCAATCGATCCGGATGCTTTTTAAAGGGAAACTTCCGCCGATACTGCCCAAGCGGATTAAAGGCGTAAACGACTTAAAAAAACTGAACCGGATGATTGAAAATAGAAGAGCGAAAAAATGAAATACTCCCTCTATCCCGGATGTGCCGGTGAAGCCACGACCAAAGAGGCCTGGTCGGCCACAAGTAGAATTTTGGATTTCCTGGGGATGGATGTTACCGAAAACAACGCCTATTCATGCTGCGGCGCCGGCATCGTTGAAGAAGAAGACCCTGAATTCGAATACACATTGAATGCCAGAAACTTTGCCTTGGCTGAAAAGGAAGAAAGGGATATCGTTGTCATCTGCAACACATGCCTGCTGACCATGCTGAACACACAAAAAACCTTGGCGGAAAACCAAACGCTGTACCAGCAGGTAAACGCAGATCTGGCGGAGATTGGGCTCGAATACAAGGGAGAGGTCAGAATAAAGCATTTCATGTGGTTGCTGCGTGACGATATCGGGCTTGACAGGTTGAAAGAATTGATTAAGGTTCCAATCAGAAACGCAAAAATAGCGCCGTTTTACGGGTGCCATATCGTCAGGCCCTCAGATGTCATAGCAGATGACAAAGAACCCGATTTCTTAAGCCGGCTTATCAAGGCCTGTGGAGCTGAAGAGGCGGACTACGACCATAAATACAACTGCTGTGGGTTTCATATTCTGCTAAACGATCAGGCCACTTCGTTGAAAATGACCGAAAAGTGCCTGTTAAATGCAGAGAAGGCTGCAGCCGATATGTTGGTCACGCCCTGTACCCTCTGTCACATCAGCCTTGACGGCTATCAGAAACCGGCGAACATAAATAATCGAACGGAGATCCCGGTCCTGCATCTTGCGCAAATGTTAGGGCTGGCTTTGGGGATTGGACCCAAGGAATTGGGCTTGGATAAGAATATGGTGGGTGTGGGCAAGTATCTTTCATTATAAATAACGTAAAAATAAATTGCCACGAAGGCACAAAGTCACAAAGATATTTATTTCTATGATTTTCTTCGTGCCTTGGTGTCTTAGTGGCGGATTGAAAAATTATTTGCCACAAAGGCACAAAGCCACAAAGATATTAGAAACCGTTCACGGGTTCAGAGTTCAGAGGTTCAGGGTTCAAGGATTTTATATTTTTCTTCGTGCCTTAGTGTCTTCGTGGCGGAATGAAGAAATAAAATGAAAAAAAACAAAAAAATAGGCGTCTTTTTATGTCGTTGCGGCGGCAATATTTCCGATGTGGTCGATCTCGATCGCTTGAAGGAATTTGCCATAGATCAGCCGGATGTTGAATTTGCCGAATATCAGTCTTTCACCTGCTCCAGCGAAGGACAGGCGATCATTCAAAATGCCATTAAGGAGCAGGACATAGACTCTGTGGTCATCGGCTGCTGTACGCCGAAACAGTACGAAGAGCTGTATCGGGAATGCCTCAATGATACCGGCCTGAACCCTTATCTTCTTGAAATGGTCAACCTGCGTGAACAGTGTTCCTATCCCCATCATGATGAACCGGAAAAAGCCACGCAAAAGGGAATCAAACTGCTCGAGGCCGCAGTTGACAAAGTTCGTCTTTTAAAACCCCTGAAAATAGAAAAGGCAAAGATCAATAAGGACGTAGCTGTTATCGGCGGCGGTATTGCCGGTGTCCACTCCTCCCTTATGTTGGCAAAGATGGGCTACAAGGTTTATTTGATTGAAAAAGAAACCACCATCGGCGGCAACATGGCCAAGCTGGTTAAGACGTTTCCCACCGATGACTGCGCCATGTGCACCCTGTCACCCAAACTGGACGAAGTCGCTAAAAACAAGAATATCAGGCTGATGACCTATTCGGAAGTCCAGGATGTGGAGAAAACACCCGAAGGCTTACAGCTTAAGGTGTTAAGAAAAGCGCGTTACCTGGATGAAGAAA
This sequence comes from uncultured Desulfobacteraceae bacterium, assembly GCA_964433795.1. Lineage (GTDB taxonomy): Bacteria > Desulfobacterota > Desulfobacteria > Desulfobacterales > SURF-15 > DUZK01. The sequence continues at coordinate 10,702 of CAYSUA010000028.1, forward strand.
AGTGTACCGGGTGCGGCAAATGTTCCGAGGTCTGTCCTGTTGATATCTATAATGAATACGACCAGGGATTATTATCCACGAAAAAGGCTGCTTTCAAGCATTTTGCCGCAGGTGTGCCGAATCTTTTTACCATCCAAAAAAGGCAGATGGCGCCCTGCAAGGCTGCCTGTCCGGTCAACCAGTCTGCTCAGGGTTACCTGGCACTGGTGGCCGAAAAACGGTTTGAAGAAGCGTTCAACGTTGTCTACCGGGACAATCCGCTTCCGTCGGTCTGCGGCCGGGTTTGTGATCATGTCTGCGAAACCGAGTGCACGAGAAATGATGTTGATGAGCCGATAGCCATCCGGGGTGTTAAACGATTCCTCGCCGATTATGCGAGGGAGCGTAATATCAGGCCGACGATGCCCCTGGTTGAAATGCAGAATAAACGCGTCGCTGTAATCGGTGGCGGACCTGCCGGGTTGGGCTGTGCGCATTCTCTCAACCGCCTCGGCTATGACGTTTCAATTTTTGAAGCCATGCCGGAGCTCGGCGGAATGCTGCGGTATGGAATTCCCGAGTACCGGCTAACCCAGGATGTTCTGGATTGGGAGATTCAGGGTATTTTGGATCTCGGCATCAAAGCCCACACAAATAAAAAACTGGGGCAAGATATCGATCTCGATTCCCTGGTTTCGGAAGCAGAAGGATTTGATGCGGTTTTCCTCGGTATCGGCGCATGGAAAGACTATACACTGGGAGTGGACGGTGAAGACCTTACCGGCTGCTACACCGGAATCGATTTTCTCTCAAGGATCGGGCGTAATGAATCCGTACCCATCGGCCGTAGATGTACAGTTATCGGCGGCGGAAATACCGCAATCGACTGTGCCCGCAGCCTGATCCGCCTGGGAGCCGAAGAGGTTTCGATCATCTATCGTAGAACCCGGAAAGAAATGCCTGCAATCGATCCGGAAATAGATGCGGCAGAGCATGAAGGCGTAAAATTTTATTTTTTAGCAGCACCCGTCAAAATCCTGGGTGATTCAGAAAACCGTATGACTCACCTGGAATATATCAAGATGGAACTCGGTGAGCCGGATGACAGTGGAAGGCGGCGCCCCATTCCCATTGAAGGCACGGAAACAAGTATTGAGCTGGATATGCTGGTTACGGCAACCGGTCAGGGACCCGATCTGGCATTTATGGGCGATCGAGTGAAGCTTGACGTCAATCGGAGAGGGTTGATCGAAACCCTGGATAGCAGCACATCAACCGGCTTGGAAAAAGTCTTTGCCGGTGGAGATGTAACCACCGGCCCTGCTACCGTAATCGGCGCGGTTGCCAAAGGACAACTGGCGGCCGAAGAGATCGACTGTTATTTAAACCAGAAGGCCTATCCGGGGAAAGCGCAGCCCTATCAAAGAATGGATTATAACCGCCAGGAAATCATTCAATCCAAAGAGGGATTTTACGAGAAAGCACCGAGAATGAATATGCCTGAAATCCCTTTGTCTGAAAGAAACGATTTTACCGAGGTGGAGATCGGGTTCACCGAAGAGATGGCAGTCGCTGAGGCCAAACGATGCCTCCAATGCGGGGATTGTTCGGATTGCCGGGTCTGTGAGATCGCCTGTGAAGCCAATGCAGTGGATCACTTTCAAAAAGATACCACGGAGAATATCGAGGTCGGGGCGGTGGTCGTGGCCACCGGTTTTAAGGAGTTCGATCCTTCGAACCTCCATTACGGCTATGGGAAATACCCGGATGTATTGACCCAGCTTCAGTTTGCCCGGATGCTCGATCCGGTTGGGCCTACAAACGGAGAGATATTAAGGGTCAGCAACAAGGAACCGATTCAAAGAATAGTCATGGTACAGTGCGTGGGTTCCCGTGCCGGAGAGCAAGGCATTGAGGGCACTCACCGGTATTGTTCCAGGGTTTGCTGCATGGCGGCTTTAAAGCACGCCGGGCTGGTAAAGAAGTTTTTCAATCCGGATGCCGAGATATACATCTGCAACATCGATATCAGGGCATTCGGAAAAGGTTATGAGGAGTATTTTGAAGCCGTAAAGGGCATGGGCGTAAAATTTATTAAAGGATTGCCGGGCAGTGTTTTAGAAGATAAAGAGACCGGAAAACTCCTGGTAACGGTGGAAGACGCCAATACCAGCACGCTGTTGGACATAGAGGCCGATTTAGTGGTTCTTTCCAGCGCCACCGAACCGGCTGAAAATTCGGAGTTGATGCGAAAACTGAATATCCCCCGGGATGAAAGCGGTTTTGTGAAGGAGTTTCATCAAAAGATACGGCCCACCGACACCATGGTAAAGAATGTTTTTGTCTGCGGAGCCGCCCAGGGGCCTAAGGATATACCCGACACCATCGCTCAGGCGGGCAGTGCGGCTTCAAGCGTTGTATCATACCTCGGCGACGGCTATATCTGGCTGAACCCGATGATCGCAGACATCGATGAGTCTCTCTGCCGGGCCTGCGGAAGATGCGAGGAAGGATGCGAATTTCAGGCGGTAGCGGTGGATACCTCTAAACTGAGTGCCAGCGTGGTAGCCAGCATGTGTGAGGGCTGCGGTAAGTGTGCGGTTTTATGTCCAACAGGGGCTGCCAGTGTCCATTCAGGAACCGACGAGCAGATCGGGGCGTTGATAGACGGTCTGAAATTGGAGAAAACTAAATGAGTTTTGAACCCGACGTTCTGGGCTTTGCCTGCAACTGGTGCGGTTATGCAGGTGCCGACCAGGCCGGTATGAATAAAATGCAGTATCCGGCAAATATCAAACTCCTGAGAGTGATGTGTCTCGGCCGGGTGGATACGAACCTGGTGCTGGAAGCCTTTCAGAAGGGATTTGACGGCATCATGCTCGTTGGATGCCATATCGGCGACTGCCATTATATCTCCGGTAATAAAAATGCCGTTCTCGTTGTCGAACGACTGAGAAATATCCTGCACTACCTGGGTATAGAACCCGAGAGATTGCGGATCGAAGAGGTCTCAGGAGGAGAGGGTCCTTTATTTGTAAAAGTCGTTACGGAATTTATCGAAGAATTAAAGGAACTCGGCCCCAGTCCCCTGACAATCAGCAGTGCCGCAGCTACCAGCGGCAATGTAGCGGAAAGCACAAGTTGAATAGGACACAGTTTTTTACAGATATGCGCAGGCAATAAATTTTTTTATCCAAACAATCTGCGTTCATCTGCGTCCAAAAAAAATAATTACACAGTAGTATAATCAGCAGGTTTACACGATGGACAAATCAAGCACCAGCGAACTTGAATGTATACAGTGCAATAAATGCCAGCTCAGCTGCCCTTTGAACCGGGTGGATCCTACTTATTCTCCCAGGGGAAACACATTGCAGCTGCTCCTGGATGGGGATGAAAAATTTACGGAAAATAAGGACCTTTACCGGTGCCTGACGTGTTATCAGTGCAAGGAAGTCTGCCCTTCAAGTATTAAATATATCGAGGCGGTCAGGAAAGCCCGCAGGAAGGCACGGGAAAAGGGGCATATTGATGAATGCAAGCACGGTCAAATTCTGCGAACCATTCAACAGTTCCAAGCGGAGTTAAATACTCCCCAGAACCGGCTGGAAAATTTAGATGCGGATACGTTTGCGGCATCAGGCGAGATACTCTATTTTGTCGGATGTCTGCCGGTATTCGATTTTGTGTTTCCACATACCAACAGCATAACCACAGCCCAAAATACGCTCAAAATACTAAACAGCTCCGGTATCAAACCGGTTGTTTCCAATAACGAAAAGTGCTGCGGTTATGACCTCCTGTGGAACGGGGAGACAGCGGTTTTTCAAAAACTGGCGGAATCGAACCTGAAGCTGTTTAAAGAACTGGGAATTAAAAAAATCATCACCAGTTGCGCTGAATGCTTCGTAACCCTTAAAGATGAATATCCGGCGATCCAAGACGTAGACTGGGAAGTGCAGCATATAACGGAGTTTACAGCGGAAGCACTGAAAAACGGAGACCTGAAGCTGAACACACCGGTTGAGGAAAAAGTGACCTATCACGATCCCTGTCGATTGGGCAGGATCGGTCATACCTACGACGCACCCCGGGACATTCTGAAAAACATTGAGGGGCTCGATTTTACGGAGATGGAATATATCAGGGAAAACTCACGCTGCTGCGGAGTGGGTGGTTTCTCAAACTGTGACGCGTACATCAAGCTTTTGCAGTCCGACCGTCTGGAAGAGGCGGCAGAAACCGGGGCGAGGCACGTGATCACCGCATGTCCCAAATGCCGCATCCATTTCAACTGTTATCTGGACGGTAAGCCGATCCGGGAGCTGCCCGAACTAAATATTACCGACATTACAGAACTAGTGGCCAAAGCCTTGTAGAATTGGAAAAAACATGACCAGCAGAAAACAATTCCAGGAATATTGCCGAGAAGAAAACATCGTATTCAGTGATAACCTTGACCTTCACTATAAGAGCGATGCCTCTTTCTTGACACTGGGGACCCCTTTTGCCCTTGTGTTTCCCAAAAACGAGTCTGAAGTAAAAAAAGTGGTTTCCTATGCTTCTCAACACAAACTGGCTGTTACACCCCGTGCCATGGGATCCAGCACCGCCGGTGCAGCCCTGGCCAATGAAAACTCAATCCTGATGGTGGTGGATCGATTGGGGGTCTGTGATGAATGGGGGGTGCGACAAAGAAAACCGTTGATCAAAATCGCTGACAGGGATTTGCAGCCCACCGAAATTAAGGAAAACGATGACAGAGAGTTGTATGCTGTTGTGGGTGGTGGTCTTTCAACCGATGAGCTGGACAGATATCTTAAAAAGATGAATTACCACACCGCAGTCGTTCCTTCCTCCGGATGGTCGAGCATTGCCGGTAATTTTGCAACAAACGCCGGAGGAAACGGAACACCCAAGTACGGAACCTTCAAGGATATTATCGGTTACCTGAAAATGGTGGTGGTGGATGATCAGGGTGCTAAGACCGTTGAGATCCGGGATAAAAAAGAAATCGAGATGATGGGTGGATTTCAGGGCACTTTGGGAGTGATACTGGAAATCGGCGTGCTGATCGTCCCGATCCTTGACCCATCCGACACGGAAAATGTCGTGTTGTCTTACGAGTCGATCGATATTTCGGAACTCGGAGAAAAAATGGGAACCCTGATCGAGGATACCCAGAAAAATTGCTCTTTTTTAAACGCGGAGTTTCTGTTTATTGATCCCTTGCTCCTAAAAAAGGATGACCCCTTATGGGAAAATACGGAACTCGCTGATTTCCTCAGGGTCGATGAACAGAATAGAAAGATGCTGATTTTGTACCAGGGTGAGAGAGAAGGGATGCAAAATCTTGAAAGCATCGTCGAAAAATACAAAGGGGTAAAATACAGAAGCATTACCGTTGAGAATATGAACATCATGCTGGGTGTCAGAAAGGCCGCCACCGGGAAATCGACGGCGAGAGTCGCCGTTCCGGGATTTGAGGATATTTATGTCACCAAGCCTTCAAAACTGGGCATTGTTCTTAAAAAGATATTCGAGATGTGTGAAGGAAAACTGCCCGGGCGTCCCATCGGGCATCAGTATATCGACGGGATCGTAATCCACTACAGGCCTCAGGCCCTGGTGAACAAAGAGGAGTATTTGAAGGCCTGGCAGTTAACCCAGGAATTGAACGATGAGATCGTCAATGATAAGAAGTATTTTACCCTCAAAAGAATGGAACACGGCCTCGGTCTCGAACTGTTCAAACTGTCCGATCCGCAGAGAAAGGAAGAATTGAGCAGTCTTAAAAAGAAATATGACCCCCGGAACATCTTCAACCCCCACCTTTTTTCAGATAATCCCAAAATCAACTTCGTTGGGGAGGAACTAAAAATATAGCCGATCCCCACCTCCTTGTCTCTGTCTATTTCCCCTTCCTGTGAAGGGACGAGTCGGCTATATGGGGCCGCTCAACGCTCGGATGCGTTTTGCCGGGTTGCCCCCCCACAACTCGTTGGCGGGAATATCCGTGATGACTAGACTATTGAGCGCCACGGCTGCATTGTCTCCGATTTCAACACCCGGACCGATTACGCTCATCGCGCCGACAACCACATTCTTGCCGATGATTATCTTTCCAAACTTCTGTCGAGTATGAGTGAAATAGTGGCACAGTAGGGTGGCCTTCCATCCGATGACGGAGTTGTCGCCTATGGAAATCAATTCAGGTAGGAGCGGATCGATGTCAATGGGTGAAAAGCTGGTATTCCGCCCCACTTTCATGTTGAGCAATGAACGGAAGAGCCATCTGGTCAGTTTTTGGGATGGACTCAACTTTGCAAGTTGCATGATCAGGTTGTTGAACGGTGGTTGAAGAGGATGCCGCGTCCGCTTCCAGTGGGATACAACGTCGATGTCTCTTTCTCTGTCTATGACCAACACCTTGTCATTACTTTTGAGAAACGCTTGAACTTCCGGTCTCATGGCCTATCCTCTTTGCAGTGCATATTGTCTTTATGGCCGCCCCACATATTTATCTTTTTAGCGCTCGCTTGAATCTTTTGATCGACTATTTTTCTCTGTACTCCCTGCAAAAATTTTCGGTTATCGCCCACAGGTCTGGCGTCAAAAACTCCTTCACTTTTCTTTTGATGTGGGACGGAGCTGCGCCATAGAACGCCTCGGCAATGCCTCCTGCTATGCATGATAGGGTGTCGCTGTCACCTCCCAGTGAGATGGCATTGCGTATCGCGTCCTCGTATGACTGGGAATCAATAAAAGCGATGATTGCTTCCGGCACTGTTCCTTGGCAAGAGATATCGAATGTATAGGTCGGTCGGATGTCTTCCACCCCGCGATCCAAATCGTACCCGAACCGTTGCGTTATCTGCTTTCGTATCTCCTCCTTGTCGTGAACAGTCCGTGCGAGAAAGACTGCAAGAGCGGTCGCTTGCGCTCCTTTGACCCCTTCCGGATGGTTGTGTGTTATCTCGGCTGTCTTTTTCGCTTGGTAAAGAACCTCTTCTTCTGTGGCAAATGCGAAACCGACGGGGCTGACACGCATTGCAGAACCATTTCCCCAGCTGTTGTATGGTTGCGGCTCATAGCTATAGAGCCACTGCATAAATGAATCTCCGTATCCAGCACCGGGATAACGCCGGCCAATCTCTATCACCGACTCTGCATATGAACGGCCAGTAAGAATCGAATCGGCAACGGAAACAGTCAGGACGGTGTCGTCCGTGAACCTACAGCGGGGATTGAAGAGAGGAAAGTCTTTCGTCTTTATAGGGTAGTGCTCATAAACTGAGCCGATGATATCTCCGGCGATAGCTCCGATCATGTTTCTTTCTCTTCAGTCGAATGGGGAATTGAGCTGCTGCGGCCAGAAACCCACCGAAATTTTAATAGCCTGGCAGTTTTTCACAAAATGATAGATTTCCAAATTGCCCAGTTTTCTAGCTGTCAGCCTCCGATGACTTGTTATCTTTTTTTCCCGGATTTTACGGTCTTCAGACCACAGTGCTTCTCAATTGGGTCAAAGTCTCTATCATTGTGAAGTAGTTGAATATCGTGCTCAATTGCGACTGAAGCAATCATACAATCAATTGGTTTTCGGATTGTAATCCCTTTACGCCGAAGCGACCGGTAAATTTCCGCTGCCTTGATAAAGGTGGCATGGGTCATAGGAAGAAATAGGAAGCTGTCGAATCTCTCTTTGGTCGCTTTATACTCCTTTTCTTTTCGAATGCCCTGGAGGACTTCCGTTAAGATGACACCACAGATACTGATGTCATCTTTGTTTCGAACAAAAGATTCCAAGGCTGCAACATGAGGAGATTCATGACCGGCGAAGAAATCGATCCATGCAGTCGTATCCACGATTACTATCATTCAGTGCGTCCCTTGCGAGCGGTAGCCAGGTTTCCTTCCCAATGAATTTTCCCCTTTAATTCAAGGATCTTGGACTGAGATTCATGTCGAAGAAGTTCACGCAAAGCATGATCTATAAGTTCTCTACGAGTCTTTATTCCGGTCGATCTTTGGCATTTAGCCACAAGGTCATCATCAAGAACAACATTCGTACGTCCCATGGTCGCAACCTCCATTTTTTAAATACACATAATATCATATTAGGATGTGTATAACAAGCGTAAAGGTTTTGAGAAGATAACGACGGGCACAAGTGGCGGGCGCGGACAACGACTGAAATTGTAAAAGTCACTTCAATGGAAATTAACCACAGTTCATCAAAGCCGCAGGATATCGCCCGTCCATCTTCATGCCTTTATGCTATCATTTTCTTCCACTGCGGTGCATGAACAATTCCAAGTAAGGCATCTATAGAAATATCTTCATCCAATAAAGGCCAATGTATTCCATAACCGGAAGGAGAGATTTCGAAATTATTCCTTTCCTCTTCAGATGCTTTCTCAAGTATAGGTGATATTTTCTTTAATGCAAATTTTTTAGGTTCCCCATCTATTGTAATAACGAGGGAGCCATCCTCGAATTTAAGATTGCTGATATCATGGTATTTTTTCATTGATGACGCCTCCGCTGAAATTCATCCAATTGTTGCTCAATATATTCAAAATGTTCGTAAATGATTTTTCTGATCTGTCTATGATCTCTCGGTGACATATTATATGTAAAAGCCTCGTCAAGGTTAAAGTTTTCATGATTCAACCAAAATTTGTAGAAGGAACTAGGGTCGCATCTTAATTATTAACTGTTTGTTATGAATAATTAATATTTGACGGGTTGTTGCCCAAAGTAGTGTTTGAGATCCAATAAATTTAATGAATTTT
>CAYSUA010000029.1:0-19444 GCA_964433795.1 uncultured Desulfobacteraceae bacterium
CAATCCCCTCTATGATTCTGCTTCTGGCTTCTATCCGTTGGACGTCTGGACAAAAGGCGAGGCGATGATTTCAAGAATAAACTATTATCTCACTGATGAAGACCGATTTTTAGTGTTGGGTACAAGAGGATATCATCCATTTAAGCATGATTTTGATAAACTTAGGGTTAGAATATATGTAAATGGAAATCTGATACAGTTTTCTCATCAAACAAACCACGAATATTTTTTTCAACTTAATAGAAATGACCAAGTGATAGATGATATATTAATTATATCATCAACTTTTGTACCAAAATCATTAGGCATAAATGAAGATACTAGAAAACTTGGAATCGATGTGTCATATATTGCTGTTAAATAGACCGTAGAATGGCTCTTATGCTGATGAGAAATTAATCCATGTCTCAGATAGAAATCAATAAAATCCGAAGGCACGGTTTTTCATGCTTTCGATACGAAATATTGTATCGAGAATGTTTTAAAATCAAGTTAACGAGGACCACTAGGTGTCCGGTGACCTCTGAGCTAACTTCAGGGAATTGTCACATCAGATTTTGGTTATTGCAGTTTAAATATTAAACTCAAATTTCGCACCCCAGAATTGACACGGATCCAATATGGAGGGGGACGAGTGGGGTTCCCATTCGACACCTATCTGATCCGGTATTCCGGTATCTCAGAGGTGCGAGACTTGAGTATTAAATGTTGTCTTTTTTCGGAATTCGGATAATTTTGATTCATTCGATATTTTTATATCCGATCTTCATTGCTTTGGACCTGAAAATCCTGCATAATTATCAAAATTACCCGTCGGCTTCTCCCTTGCTGCAATCGTTGAAGGTTGCGATTCTGTATAAAAATTTGAATCCATGTTACAAAATTTTGAACACTTTTTCAGATATTTATTGATTTGCAAAACCGTGTTTCGTCAGAAAAAATAAGCGTCTGTTGCATAAAAAATTATTTAATAGTAAAATCAGATTGTTACATATCATATAGAGTTCTCAAGGTGCGCGTATGGATAGACTATCGTTTCCGCGCTTATAATGGCACAGAAATTGTATTATTTCACAATGAGGATTAAAGGTTATTTTCCATGAAACAGGAATCGGGTTTCACATTGGTTGAGCTTATGATCGCCGTTGGAGTGGCGGCCGTCCTCATGGCGTTTGCGATTCCCGGTGTTCTCAATTGGCTGCCGGATTTTCGTTTGAAGGGTGCGGCGAACGATCTTTTTTCCAATCTCCAGTGGGCGAAGCTCAACGCGGTTAAAGCGAATAAAGACTGGGCTATTGTTTTTGATACGGCTAACGGCGTGTATTACATTTGTTCGGACAGAGGGGGAGACAATGTCTGGTCAACGGTTTTGGGTGCGGGAGCGAATACGGTCGAGCGGACTGTTGATTTCGCCCGATACGACAGCGTGGTCGGATACGGTTCCGGATCTGCCATCACCAATGCAACCACCGGCGGCGGGGCGCTTCCGGGAGACAATGTGAGTTATAATGTCAACATACTCACGTTTAATTCCCGTGGGACCTGCAACGGCGGGTATGTTTATATGGACAACAATAAAAACAGTCTATCTTATGCTGTCGGCACCCGTGTGAGCGGGGTCATTTTAATGCATCGCTGGACAGGTGCGGCATGGAACTAACGAATACCACATCTGGAAAGTTAATCAAAAATAATCGAAGCGGGTTTACGCTGGTTGAACTGCTGATATCTTTGACCCTTGTCTCCCTGGTCATGACAGCCGTTTATTCCACATACCGGAGCCAGCAGAAAACCTATATTGTTGAAAATCAGATGGCCGGCATGCGGCAGAATATCAGGGCGGCCCTGTATTACATGGAGCGGGAGTTGCGGATGGCGGGGTGTGATCCCACCGGGAATGCCGGTGCCGGTGTTGTCATCGCCCAAGCCAACACCATTCAATTCACCATGGATATCACCGGCGGGGAATCCGACCTTAAAGACAATGACAGTGACGGAACCATTGATGAGGAGGCTGAAGATATCTATCCCGACGGTTTAACCACCGGTACGGATGAGGATATTACCTATGCCTTAAACGACAACAATGGAGACGGAGACACCGATCTCGAGCGGACCGATAACGGGGTCACCCGCCTGATCGCAGAGAACATCGATGCACTCGATTTTGTCTATCTGGACAAGGACTCCGCCGTACTGGCATTTCCGATAGCCGATCTTTCGGATATCCGTGCGGTTCAAATCACGGTGGTGGCCAGAACCGGTCAGGGGGACTCGAAATATTCCAACTCCGTTGAATATAAGAATAAGCAGGGAACCACGATTTTAACGGCACAAAACGACAGCTTCCGGCGCTTCATGATGACCACACACATTAAATGCCGAAATCTGGGCTTATAGAGGGAATTCGTTACATGCAGGGCACAAGGGACATGGAAAAAAACGAGGCGGGGTTTACCATCGTTGAGTCGATCATCGCCATATCGCTTTTAGCCGTCGGGCTCTTGGCCATCGCCAACATGCAGCTCATGGCCATGAAGGGAAATTCTTCAGCCAGATGGCAGGCAGAGCAGACGACCCATGCACAGGACAAAATGGAGGAACTCATGGCATTGTCATATACCCATGCGGACCTCGACCCCGACCCGGCAGTGAACCCGCATAATGAAGCAAATCCGCCGGATAACTTTACCATCACCTGGACGGTGATCGATAGTGACAATCCCGGCGGTACAGGATTCTCCGTTCCGGATACCAAGCTGATTACCGTTACGGTGACCGGGTTAAATAGAACCACGGTCCTGACCGGGATTACACCCAATTTCTGATTCAATGTGGGATTTTCAAAAACAGTTGAGGTGAAAGCATGAACGGCATGAAGACACGGAGCATAAACCGATTGAGCAATGAAGAGGGATCGGTTTTGGTTATCACACTTCTGATGCTGGCGTTTATGAGCATACTCGGTGTATCCTCAACCACCACCTCCACCATCGAGGTTCAGATTGCCGGAAACGACCGGAATTTCAAGCAGAATTTCTACAAGGCGGAAGCCGGCGCCATGGAAGCCGCTTTGACCCTTGAAAACGAAACCGATACCGCGCTGACCAATCGGACACCGATATATCTGACCCTCTTCGACTCGACAGTGGATATGACGCAAAGCAGCACCTGGGATTATGATGATGTGGGCGGGGACGACACTGCTGATGCCGCAGACGCAAACATCGATCCGGATGGCACTACCTATTTTGCCGTTGTGGATGTCGGAATCGCCGAAGGCTCTTCCCTCAGCCTGGGGAGTACCAATCTGCATGAATATGCCGTTTACGGCCTTTACAAAAGCACCGACGGAGAATCGTTGGTGGAACTCGGTTACAGAAAACGATTTTAAAGAAAGGAGCTTCCTATGGGTTCAACATCCATTCGAAAAGGAATCCTTCTTACCATTATCCCCATTCTCATACTATTGATCGGGATTCCGGCATACGGAGATATCGACATCAGCGACAGCCCCGTTGATACCAAGGTTACGGCAGCCGCGCCCATCGTGATGTTCATACTGGACGATTCCGGCAGCATGGATTGGGAGTTTATCGTTGAGGGCCAGTCCCAGGGAAAGTATGAAGGGGCTGATGAGTACCTCTATTACAATTCGGACAACGTCAGCGGCAATACCATCGGCAGCGATGAGCATGACGAATGGAAAGCCACCTGGCACGGTTTCAACAAGATGTACTACAACCCGCTGGTCACCTACAATCCCTGGCCGACCATGTCCGATGCAAATACCACGACACCCAGGTCCAATCCCATTTATGCCAGCCCCACCTACAACATTACCAATGAATACTATTCCATCACCGGTGCAGGCACGCTAATCATCATCGAGCACGAGGATGGCGCTCAATTCTCCAATACCGGAAACTGGGGAAATGTGACCGGTCACAGCGAGGCCTATGACGAAGGCAATTTCATCCATACACAGGGTGCCGGGGGAGGGGCTGTAACGGCCCGGTGGACCCCTGCTGCTTTGTCGGCCGGTCAGTGGGAGGTATTTGGGTGGTGGCGGAGCTATAATACCTATTCAACCCAAACGCCCTATGCTATCAAGCATGCCAACGGAACCGATACGGTTCAGGTCAATCAGGAAGCAAACGAGAGGCGCTGGAACTCTTTGGGCACGTATACGTTTAACGGCGACGGTACGGAATATGTAGAAATATCCTATACTCCCAGTGATGCCGGGGACGGTGATCATGTGGCTGCGGATGCGGTGAAATTCGAGAAACAGGGCAGTTCCAAAAGCATCAAACGCGCCCATTACTACACCTTTGTGGATTCCGATGACGACGGCAATCTGGACGCCGGGGAGACCCTCTACCTGGTCAATTTCAACGCCGGAGTCCGGGAATACTACCAGGTGACGCAATCCAGCGGAAACGTCACCGGCCTGACGGCGGTTGCGGCCGCCGATCTCCCGGCTGCGCTGAGACCCAAAAACTTAGACGATGACGGCAACTTCCTCAGCTATAAGGACGATGCCGCAGACCTTCAGAATTTTGCGAACTGGTTTCAATATTACAGAAGGCGGGAGCTGACCGCCAAGGCCGCGGTGGGTAGCGTTATAAACAGCGTCGAGGGCGCTCAAATCGGTATCTACAGTATCAACAACCAGGTCAGGCAGACCGTGCTTCCCGTGAAGCTGGAAGTAGCGGTCCTCAATGTCATCATCATGGATGAGGATCACGCGGGTTTTACCAAGTCCGGAAGCTGGTTTCATCAACCCAACCATGGCGGTGAGGGGTATGAAAGGGATTTTTACGACACCAGTGTCGATAACAACTTCAGCCACGGCGTGGGCCAGACTTTTACTGCCCGATGGACGCCGGCGGCCTCCGACATGCCGGCAGGGGATTACAAGGTCTATGCCTACTGGCGGAGTTACAATAATTACGCCGCCGATGTCCCCTATACTGTCCAACACTCAGGCGGCACCGCTACGGTCACCAAGAACCAAAGGAGGGACGAAAACAGGTGGATGCTCCTGGGTACATACACCTTCAACGGGGACGGCACGGAATACGTGGAAATCAACCATACCCCAGGCAACAGTACGGATCATGCGTGTGCCGATGCCGTGAAATTCGAGCAAATTTCAGGCGGTCAACTCGCGAACGTGGATCGGAGCGGCAGCCTGTTGACAACACTCTACGGCATGAATTCCAGCGGCGGGACACCGTTGAGATTGGCACTGAAAAGGGTGGGCCAGTATCTCGATTTTGATGACGGGCAAACAGGGAATCTCGGCAGTTCACCCTATGCCTCCGAAGCAAGCGGAGGCGCATGCCAGCAGGCATTTACCATTTTGATGACCGACGGCTTCTGGAACGGCTCGTCTCCCAGTGTTGGCGGTCAGGACAGCGGTGCCGGCGCACCCTATCAGGACAGCTTTGACGATACCCTGGCGGATGTGGCCATGAAGTACTACACAGAGGATCTGGTGAACGGTGTGAGCAACCAGGTACCCACCAACTCCTGCGACAGTTCCGTTGACCAGCATATGGTCACCTATACGGTATCCTTCGGGCAGACCGGAACCCTTACCCCGCCGGATGCCGACGGTGACGGATTCATTGACGATCCGTGTTTTCTGGAGGCTTCCACAACGCGTCCCACGTGGCCGCAACCCAACACCGATGCTAAAAAAATAGACGATTTATGGCATGCGGCGGTTAACGGCCGAGGTGCTTTTTATCCGGCATCAAACCCCCAGGAGCTGATCGATTCATTGACCGCTCTGTTTGAAAATATCGGGGCGAGAAAAGCCTCCGGCGCATCGGTTTCCGTAAACGGGGATGAATTGAGCAGCGACACCGTGCTCTATCAGTCCCAGTACAGCACCGGCACCTGGACCGGTGACGTGGTGGCCTATCCGCTCAATCCCACCACCGGTGCGGTGAGGCGGGAGGCGAGTGCCATTAAATGGAAAGCATCCGAGGAGATTCAGAATCAGAATTGGGACACAGGGCGGCTCATTGTGACCTACAACGGGACCGATGACGGCATCCCGTTCCGGTACAGCGAGTTGACCGATGCCCAGAAGACCGCCCTGGGATCGGACCTGGTCGCCGATTCGGCAGCCGAATTGGGAGCCAAGGACATACTCGACTACATCAGGGGGAAAACAGTCGCCAACTTCAGGACCCGGGGGAGCAAACTGGGAGATATCGTCCATTCGGCTCCGACCCTTTTGAACAATACCGTATTCGCGGGCGCCAATGACGGCATGCTTCACGGCTTCAATGCCACCACCGGCGAGGAGCGATTCGGCTTTATCCCCAACCTGGTATTCTCAAATCTGACGGCGTTGAAAGCGACGACTTTCACCCATAAATTCTTTGTGGATCAGACCCCCACGGTGCAGCAAAACGTCACCGGAAGCGGTATTACCGGCAGCATATCGATGCTGGTGGGGGGGCTGGGCAAGGGGGGCAAGGGATATTACGCTCTGAATGTCACCGCTGCGGACACCATCGACCCAACGGGTCTGGAAGCGACCGCAGCGGACATGGTGATGTGGGAATATCCGAAACAAGGCGTGACCGACAACGACATGGGCTTCAGCTTTTCGAAAGCGATCATTGCCAGGTCCAACAATACGACCTATCCGTGGATCATCGTTTTTGGAAACGGATACAACAGCACCAGCAGCAAGGCCGTGCTCTACATCATGAATACCGATGGATCGATCATAAAGAAGATCGACACCGGGGTCAGCGGTGACAACGGCATGTCGACACCGGCGCTTATCGATGTGAACAACGACTTTAAAGTGGACTATGTGTATGCCGGGGATTTGAAGGGAAATCTCTGGAAGTTTGATTTGACCAACTCCGATTACACCAAGTGGGATGTGGCCTTTAAATCCGGCGCCACCCCCAAACCGCTAATTCAACATGCAAATCATGCGATTACCGCCAAGCCGGATGTCATGCGGCACCCAGAAGGAGAAGGATACCTGGTGATTTTCGGCACCGGAAAGTATCTGGGAGAATCCGACCGGATAGACATGGCCCTGCAGAATATATTCGGTATATGGGATTACGGGGATGATGCCGACAACAGCGAGTATCTGGGCGCCTTCGATCCCACGGCCACGCCGTCCCTTTCCAACCAGGCGAACAATGTGACCCTGCTCCAACAGACCGAAATCGACTGGCAAACCGTTTCCGATCATAACTTGAGAACCTTGAGCAATACAGCCCCCAACTGGAAAACCGTTCCCGACAATGATCCGGTTCCAGGCCAAGACCGCAATCCCGGTTCCTCCGATGCCGGTGAGACCGTGCACGCCGGCTGGTATTTCGAACTGATCCATTCGTCCCAGGCGAGTCCCACCAATGAGGGGGAACGGGTGGTGAAGGATGTGCAAATCAGAGACGGAAAAGCCATTATCATATCAATCACTCCGAACACCGACGCCTGTTCCGGCGGCGGAAACTCCATTGTGCATGAAATGGATGCCGCTACCGGCGGAAGACTGGATGAAGCCCAGTTCGACATCAATGACGACGGTATCGTTGACGAAAACGACCTGGTTACCCCGACCGACCCGGACGGCAGCCCCGGGCTGAGGGATGCAAACGGAGATCCCATAAAAATTGCACCCACCGGACACCAGTTTACCGGCATTCTCTATCCGCCGGTCTACCTGACCATGCCGGACATGGAACGGGAGATGAAGCTGTTCAGCACATCCGCCGGAACCACAACCACCATGTTCGAGAAAAAAGAGCAGAAGCAAATGGTCTATTGGAGGATAAGATGAAAGTGAATCAGAGAAATTATTTAAGACGAACAGGTCAAAGGGGAAAATATCGGATGGTGTTTTCCATCTTATGGGGTCTTGTCTTTTTCTGCTTTTTGCTCCCCAATGTTCTGTGCTCGAGTGTTTGGGCTGCTGATTCCGGCAAACGAAAAGGAACCCCCCGCATCGACGTGGACGATCCTATCTATAAAAATTATCCAAAAAAATTCGATGGAATGGGCTATATCGATGTCATCGAACCGGATAGAATCCTCATTGACGACACGCCGTATCAATTGGCCTTATCCGTTACCTTTCATACTCCCAAGCGGAAGCGGGCGCCGGCCAAATGGTTTCAGAAGGGTCAGTATGTGGGATTTCTTCAGGATTCAAACGGCGCCATCAAAGCAGTCTACTTGCTGAAACTCAATAAATAAATCGACCCGTCGGTGATGCAAGTACGTATTAATAACGTTGAATAATCAGTTTACGGATCCGGGTTCAATGTCAATTCAAAACCACCATCCCTTTTCCTGCCAGAATGTCTGTCGAATGCTTGAAGAAGTGGGGCTTGTCTCTGCTAAACAGGCAAAAGCGGTTGCCCGCAAACAGATCAACCTCAAACAGAAGCGTGAAAAGAAGCTATCCCGCCAAAACCAGCCGACCGGAAACGGTCAAAAGAATCCAGAGCCCGTTGATATCGTTGATGTGATCGCTTCGATGAACCTGGAAAGGGCGGATGATTCCAGCCGGATCCTTGACGAAGAAACCATCTATCAAACCCTGGCAGACAAGTGGCAATTTCCTTTTAAGAAAATCGATCCCCTGAAATTGGATCTTAATCTGGTTACCACCACCATTCCCCGTTCTTTTGCCTTGAAGCATTTGGTTTTGCCCGTAGCCGTTGAAGACGGCCGTCTGGTGATCGCCACCTCAAATCCGTTCAATATGGAGGCAATGGAAGATATCAGCCGGGCCACCAATTTGAAAGTGAAACCGGTGGTCAGCCCAAAGTCCGATGTCATTAAGCTCATCCATGAATTTTTTGGATTTAAACGGTCCATTGCCGCTGCCGAAAATCAGTATGCCGGGCTGTCGGCGGATCTCGGTAATCTGGAACAGTATGTTCGGTTGAAATCCTCCCAGGAGTTCCCGTCCAACGATCAGCATATCGTCAATGCGGTGAACCACCTGTTCAACTATGCCTTTGACCAGAGGGCCAGTGATATTCATATCGAACCCAAAAGAGAAGTGAGTCAGGTTCGGATGCGCATCGACGGTGTACTTTACCTGGTGTATGAGCTTCCCAAAGTGGTTCATTCTGCGGTCATCAGCCGGATTAAGACGTTGGCGCGCCTGGACATGGCTGAAAAGAGACGCCCCCAGGACGGGCGAATCAAAACCGATAAAGGCGGGGTTGAAGTCGAAATGCGGATTTCAACGATTCCGGTGGCGTTTGGGGAAAAAGTGGTGATCCGGATCATGGACCCTGATATTCTTCTCCAGGATCTCGATCAGCTCGGATATACCGCCACCGACTTAATCCGCTACAACCACCTGATTACCAGGCCCCATGGCATTATGTTGGTATGCGGGCCCACCGGGAGCGGTAAATCGACCACGCTGTATTCCACACTCCGAAGTCTCTCTTCTCCGGAAATTAATATCACCACCGTGGAAGATCCTATTGAAATGGTTTATGAACCCTTTAATCAGATCGCGGTTCAATCCGCCATCGGAGTTACGTTTTCTAATATCTTAAGAAATATCTTGAGACAGGATCCGGATATTATTATGGTAGGAGAGATGCGGGATCTGGAAACCGCCCAAAATGCCGTCCAAGCGGCGCTGACCGGACACCTGGTATTGTCGACTCTTCATACCAATGATGCGCCCTCATCCATCACGCGGCTTCTGGATCTGGGCTTACCCGCTTTTCTGATCCAGGCAACCCTGATCGGTGTTGTGGCCCAGCGGCTGGTCCGAACCATCTGCGGGCACTGCAAGGAATCGTTTGACATGGATACCGAAGAGCTTAGGTCTCTCGGGCTGGAACCCGGTGACAACGGGCATATTAGGTTATACCGGGGGAAAGGCTGTCAAAAGTGTCGCGGAACCGGGTATTTTGGGAGAACCGGAATTTTTGAAGTGCTTCCTGCTTCGGAATCCCTGAAGAAAATGACCGCACCCGGTGCGGATCTGGAAGCGCTCCGCATGGAGGCCAAGAAGGAAGGAATGGTCACCCTAAGAGAAAACGCCGTTCAGAAAATGCTTTTGGGGAATACGACGTATCACGAAGTTTTAAAAGTAACCTGGGAACAATTAATATGAAGTGCTCGGAATTCGAAACCTGGACGTCATTTTTGAAAATAGGCATCTGGCTCGGAATTCTTTTGCTTTCCGTTCCTGCCTTTGGCGAGTTTTATAAATATGTCGGACCGGATGGACGCATCCGTTTTACGGATGATTATTCCAAAGTTCCCATGGAACAGCGCCAATCATTAAAAGAATACAAAGACTCTACCGGTGAACCTTCGGATCGACCTGTTTCAGAACCGAAAGCAGAGGAATCTTTACCGGCGCCGATAAAAATGCAGGAAGGCGGACCCACCACCGCAACGGAAAATGAGCTTGCAGAAACCAAAAATCGTATAGAAGGCCGGCGGCAGGAACTGTTCCTGGAACATGAAGCAATCATGAAAGAAAAGGAAGCACTGCAATCAATGACCAAAACAACCCGGGCGGAAGTCCAAGCATTCAACGAAAAAGCCGTTGAATTTAATGCCAAGATCAAAGACTATGAAAAACGGTTGGAACTTCATAATCAAGAATCCGCTGCCTATAATGAGCGGATAAAATCCCACAACGAAGCCATAGAAAAAAAGAAGGAAAAAGAAAAAGAGAAAGAAAAGGAGAACGCAAAGGAGAAATAGATTTCTACTCCTTGCCGGGCGGTGTCGGTGTTCTGAACATGGCGCCGGGAGAAATGGCACGCTGGGCATCGGTTATCAAAACGGTAGCTGTGTTATCTTCCGTATGGAGTATAAAAATGGTACCAATATCGATGGGGGTTAACATGATCTCTTTTGGGTATCTTGGCGATTCCCTCATCTTCTCCTGATAAAAGACACGATAACTCTGGCCGGGCACCATTCCATCCAGTTCACCCTTGTCAATAAATGCTACTGTTTCCTCTCCCATTATGGTTCGATTCCCTTCGGAGCCGATGATTCTACCCCTTATACCTTCTTTGCTTTCAGTTATAATAATCTTTTGAGATCGCTCATGATAAGGTATCAGCAGATCATCGGTCTGGATCGAGCGATACGATCGGATGATTTCCCCCACCGCAAACTGCGGTTCGTTTACGATAATTTGAGCCACGCCCACCAGATAATGCTGGGTACCGCCGGTAAAACCGGAACCCGGTAATTTCCCGTGCCGAATGGTGCGGTAAATCGTAAATCGGGAGCCGGGGTCGAAGGATTCATCGTTTAATTTTCGTATGTAGATGGTATCCCCTGTTCGGACGAGTCGATTGTCATCCTGGGATTTGAAAATGGTGCCGCTGGCCGTTACAGGAGATTTTTTAATAAATCCGATACGGTCTATGGGGTTGAACACTATATAGGCCGGTTCGGGAAGTTGTTCAGGGGGCGGGGTCGGCTCTATGACGGCTTCAGGTTTTGGTTCTTCTTCAGGCTCGGGCTCTATGGTTTCTATATCGAAACCGGAAATGTCTTGATGCAGGCGAATCTGATCGCCGGGATAAATCCAGTGCGGATTTGTGATCTGTTTGTTTTCCTTCCAAAGATCCGGCCACAAAACAGGTGAATCAAAAAAGCGTTTGGAAATGTCCCACAAGGTATCTCCCTTCCTCACCTTGTAGTAGACGCCGGTTTCGTATTCAGGCGCGGTCTGTTCTTCGGATGCGGATGCCATCGGGGCAAGGGTTGCAAGAATGATGGAAAATAGACACAGAAATAAAATATGCTTTTTAATTTCCATAATCACCCTCGTCACAGATTAGGGGCTTCTCCCAAATTGGAATGATGGAATGCTGCAGTAATGTCTCAAATACGGGTTTTTCTTTTACAACACTCCAATACTCCAACTGAATGGTTCCTGAAACTGTTATAATCAACTTTGTATTGGGTATAACCCTGATATAATATCGGTCAATGAGTAGCCTGTATTTAAATGGTTTGTCAAGCGGATCCATAAAACAAAAGCCCTCACACATGAGCGTGAGGGCTATTGAATTTAGAATCTAATATAAAGGGCTTGGGCTAAATTACATCATTCCGCCCATTCCGCCCATTCCGCCCATTCCTCCTCCGCCCGGAGGCATGGGGGGCATTGCGTCTTTTTCTTCAGGTTTGTCGGCAACCATGGCTTCCGTGGTCAGCATGAGACCGGCTACGGAACCGGCATTCTGAAGCGCGAATCGAACGACCTTGGTGGGGTCGATGACACCCGCATCGATCAGATTTTCGTATTTATCCGTTGCCGCGTTGTATCCGTATGCGCCTTTTTCGGATTTGATCTTTTCAATCACAACCGATCCTTCAAGGCCGGCGTTGTTGGCAATCTGGCGAAGCGGTTCTTCAATGGCTCTCATAACCACTTTTACGCCCAGTTTCTGATCGGCCTTGATCTTTATGTTTCCCAGCGCATCCAGAGCGCGAACCAGAGCAACTCCGCCACCCGGCACGATGCCTTCTTCCACTGCAGCGCGGGTCGCATTCAGAGCGTCCTCCACTCTTGCTTTTTTCTCTTTCATTTCGGTTTCAGTGGCAGCACCCACGTTGATGACGGCCACACCACCGATCAGTTTGGCCAACCGCTCTTGCAGTTTCTCTCGATCGTAATCGGACGTGGTCTCATCAATCTGAGCGCGAATCTGCTTTACGCGACCTTCCAGAGCAGATCGGGCGCCTGCGCCATCGACGATGGTGGTGTTGTCTTTGTCTATGGTTATGCGCTTGGCTTTTCCGAGATCGGTTACGTTCAGATTTTCCAGTTTAATTCCCAGATCTTCGGAAACCACCGTGCCACCGGTCAAAGTGGCGATGTCTTCCAGCATGGCTTTTCTTCTGTCGCCAAAGCCGGGAGCCTTTACGGCAGCCACTTGCAGGGTTCCTCTGAGTTTGTTGACCACCAGAGTGGCCAGTGCTTCACCTTCCACATCTTCAGCAATGATCATGAGGGGCTTGCCCATCTTGGCAACTTGCTCCAGGACCGGAAGGAGATCTTTCATGTTGCTGACCTTTTTCTCGTTGATCAGCAGGTAAGGATCTTCCAAGGAAACGACCATCTTATCGGGATCGGTCACAAAGTAGGGGGAAAGATATCCGCGATCGAACTGCATCCCCTCTACAACCTCAAGAGAGGTTTCCATTGCTTTGGCTTCTTCAACGGTAATGACGCCTTCTTTACCCACTTTGTTCATGGCCTCGGCAATGATATTACCGATGGTATCATCGTTGTTTGCAGAAATGGTTCCGACCTGTGCAATTTCCCGCTGGTCTTTGGTCGGTTTGCTCATCCTATGCAGCTCATTGACGGCAACCTCTACTGCCTTGTCGATTCCCCGTTTGATGGCCATGGGATTGTTGCCGGCTGCTACAAGTTTCTGTCCTTCTTCGTAAATGGATTTTGCCAATATGGTTGCGGTGGTGGTTCCGTCACCGGCCATGTCACTGGTTTTGCTGGCCACTTCCTTTACCATCTGGGCGCCCATGTTCTCGAATTTGTCTTCCAGTTCGATCTCTTTGGCCACGGTGACGCCGTCTTTGGTAACGGTTGGTGAGCCCCAGGATTTATCCAGAACCACGTTTCTGCCTTTCGGGCCTAATGTTACAACTACTGCATCTGCGAGTGTTCTTACACCGTTAAGCATTGCCTCGCGTGCTTTCATATCGTACTTAATTATTTTAGCCATCTTAATCTATCCTCCATCATTATTTGAAATTTTGATTATTCAATCACTCCGAGAATGTCGTCTTCACGCATAATCAGATATTCTTTGCCCTCAATCGTAACTTCGGTTCCGGAATACTTTCCGAATAGAATGTTATCCCCTTTTTTGATTTCGAGGGGGATTCTTTTGCCGTCATCGCCGAGTTTGCCGTTGCCGACAGACACGACTTTACCTTCGGCCGGTTTTTCTTTTGCGGTATCCGGGATAATGATCCCGCCCTTTGTTTTTTCTTCTTCCGCTAATCGTTGTACCAAGATTCGATCCTGTAACGGTCTGATTTTCATTGTTGTCATTCTCCTTTGCTAGTATAATGTTTTCTACTCGATTGTTTGATTGCTATAAACTAAAGAAAGGATTGATTATCGTACCCAAAACCCGTGGTATAACCTTTTTTCACCCCCCTTCTAAGAAACTCAATGACATTCAAAGCTTTGATATATTTTAAAACATTTATTTTTTTTGAACTATAATCACCCTTTTTCATTTGTAAAGGGGTACCCCATGAATTTTTTGCCGTACCGTTAAGCCCCTTCTGTTTCAGCCGCCGAACCAACAAAAAGGGGAGAACTCCGCTTAAAGGAGCGACCTCCCCTTACTTGTCGGTTACGGTTCAATATTTATGTTGAAGAGAGAGTGTCCGGTTTGCCAATATCGATCATTCCGACTTATCAGTCGATTTTTTACTCTTCTTCGAAGACTTGTCTGCCGTCTCTTTTTTCTTTGTTTCGGTTGATCCGGGTGATTTCGATTTATCGGCATAATCGGTGACATACCATCCGGTGCCTTTTAGATGGAACGTACTCTGAGATATCAATTTATGCAGACGTCCGGAACAGTGTTTGCATTTGGTAAGGGGTTTGTCGGAAAATCGTTGAAGGGCTTCTTCGATTTCTCCGCACTTTGTGCATCCATACTCGTATATTGGCATACGATCAAACCTCCAGATATTCGTACCGACCCTATAAATTATCCTCTAAGTATAGTAAGTCCCGGCGGATTGTCAAGAAGATCGGTCTTTTTTATGATAGAAAATGGATCTATTGGGGGGGGTGGGTGTTTTGAAGCTCTTCAATGGGAAGACGCCATTTTTCATAGAATTTGAAGACAGTGGAAATTCCCGATATTTGGACGTTTCTGAGTATGTCATGGGTGGAATCATGTACGCGTTTTTCCTCGGCCATTGTTTCCTGGTGGGTGGCCATAAAATTCTGTAGAAATTTACCGAATCTGACAATATGGACCAGTTCATGGGTGATGATGTAAAGAGTGAAGGGAAAAAGGGAGATTTCAGGGGCTTGCCGGATGGTTGAAAGGATCGAATGATCCTGGATACATATCTTATAAAAATCGTATGCTGAAGAGCCCAGGACGGTATCCTGTTTTTTCCCCTCATACCGGATGATCTGGGCAAAGGGTCCATGGACGATTTCACCCGTTTCCAGCTCTGCCAGAGTCTTTACATCATACATGGGGTGCAACCACTGGCCGGCGGACATTTTGTAATGGTTGCTGACCAGTTCCTCCGCCATTACCGTTGAGTCGGTTACGATTTGAATTTCTTCAGGACTGAATTTTGTAAGCGCTTCCATTGATAATAACCGTTTCGGCATTGATAACTCTGAACGCTGAACCGCTTAACCTATGCAGATTAAAGTAACACAACCGTATGGGAGGAACAACCGCTTTGCTGATTCATGTTATATTTGCGCAAACGCCCCGGTTTTGGTAGGTGCACTTCATTGTGGGCAAAAAAAGTATAGACAATACGATTCATTTAGTGCTAAGGAGTCCTATTCAAAAATTTGCATAGATTGGAGGTGATCGGTTGGGTAGTGTCGTAAAAAAGAGAAGAAAGAAAATGAGAAAGCATAAACATCGCAAACTGCTGGCCAAGACAAGACATCAGAGAAGGAAGAGGTAGATAGTCATACCTTCGGTCTCTTTCAGATATAGAAAAGCACCGTACCGATTATTAAAGAGGAACGGTGCTTTTTTCTTCCTTTAAGATCAGGGTTATTCGCTATTCTGTATAGTCCTTCAGATACTTCAAGAATTCCGAATCCGTGGATAGTACCAGCGAATTTTTATCATCAAGCGCTTGGCCGTATATTTCAAGTGTTTTGATAAAGGAATAAAATTCCGGATCAGCGCCGTATGCTTCCGCGTAGATTTTCGTTGCTTTCGCATCGGCCGTCCCTTTTAATTCTTGGGCCGTTCGGTATGCTTCAGAGGAAATCTGCTTTAAATCACGCTGCTTATCACCGAGTATCTTTTGGGATTCTCCCTTGCCCTCGGATCTGAATTTTTCAGCAATCTGCTTCCGTTCCGCTATCATTCGGCCGTAAACCGATTTTCGGACCTCTTCCACATAGTTGATACGCTTTATTTTGACATCCACCAGTTCGATACCGAATTTGGCCAGTTTCGGTTGCGCCTGTTCCATAATCCCCTGTGTGATGGCCTCCCGACCGAAGGCGATTTGATAAGTGGGCCGCGCTTTTTTCCGGGCATCTTTCAGGGCATCTTCACTCAAACCTATTTCAAAGGTGTCCAACTCTCTGTTGCTCGCTCGGACCGCTTCGATGAGCCGATAGGAGGTGATGAAGTTTCGGACCGCAGGATCGATGATATCATCCAGGCGGCCCATGGCTCTTGATGTATTATTGACGGTTTGAAAAAATTTGAGGGGATCCACGATCTTCCATCGGGCAAACGGATCCACCCAGATAAATGTTTTATCCAGGGTGGGGACTTGACCGGGATCGCCGTCCCAACTGAGCAGGTTTTTCGGAAAATAATTGGCCTGCTGAAAAAACGGGAGTTTAAAATATAACCCCGGGGTCTTTTTCGGTTCTCCAATGACTTTTCCAAATTGGGTGACCACCACCTGTTCGGTTTCATTCACCACATAGGCTGATGCAAAAACCAGAAGTATGCCGACAATCAGTACTGCAATAATGAATCCCTTTGATTTCATTTTTCAATACCCTGCTTTCCCAGATTTAAGAACGGGAGTAAATTTTTCTGTTTAGAATCGATGATGTATTTTGGACCCAGCTTCGGGAACAGGTCCTTGAGCATTTCGAGATATAACCGTCGCCGTGTCACATCCTTGGCTTTGGCATACTCTTCGTAAACCGCGCGAAACCGAGAGGCATCACCCTCTGCGCGGTTGACTCTATCCAACGCATATCCTTCAGCGGCTTTAATGGTTCTTTGGGCTTCCCCTCGTGATGCCGGAATGGCCTTGTTATAACCTTCTTTGGCCTGGTATATCATCTTCTCTTTTTCTTGCGTTGCCTGGTTCACTTCGTTGAAAGAGGGTTGAACGGGTCCCGGAACGTTGGTCTTCTTCATTTCAATGGTGCCGATATTGATGCCGGTTTCAGCCTTATCCAATTCCCTCTGAAGCAGCTGTTTGGCATCATCTGCTATCTCAGACCGTTTGTTGATGACTTCATTGATGCTTCGGTCTCCGACCACCTGGCGCATGGTGGCTTCCGACATATCGATGAGCAGTCTTCTGGCGTCCCGGACTTTGAACAGATAATTATACGGATCCTTGATCCGGTACTGCACAATCCATGGTACCAGGGCCACATTCAGATCTCCGGTGAGCATCAAAGATACACTTTCAACATCACCCCCACCCCCGGTGGTGAATCGCGACCGGGTGCCAGGCGCCACGGAACGGAACCCGAATTCTTCCTTATACACGCGTCGAACCTTGACTTTGGTGACCTTTTCGATGCCGGCCGGTAATTTGAAATTCAGGCCGGGCTGGCTGATCCTCACAAATTTTCCAAACCGCTGGATCACGCCTACTTCGTCGACAGCAACTGTATAAAACGTGGAAGAGCCGAAAAATACGGCGATTAAAAGAAGCAGGATAACGAAAGGGCCGCCGGGGAATTTGAATTTCCTGATTTTTTCTACGATTTCATCCATCTGAGGCGGCATGCCACCTTGGCCTTGTTGTCGATTTTTTAATTTATCCCAATCCCAACTCATGTTATTCCGTCCCTGTTGAAGGTAAAAAAGAGATGCGGTATAAACATCCTAGGTTCACATCTCAAACATTTATAAGGTGCTAACATGTCAATCGCTTCCAATTTAAGCTACATCATGGGGCAAGTCAAGAAAAAAGGAATATCACCGGGTTAGCTGACCCCATGCAATAACAGCCGTTATGAATCTTTCCGGTTATTGTTTTTTACTACATAAAAATATAATTTATTCACATTATCGGTCGTACCATGAAATCAAAAAGAAAAAAAACAAAAGGATTTGATTCTCTAAGCGATATTCTGCCGAACGTCATTAAAACGTTTCGGCATAGCCCTGATGAACAGCTGCTTCAGGTATTTGAGATTTGGAACCGGATTGTGGGGGAGTCGGTTTCACAAAATGCCCAACCGAGTGCATTTAAAGGCAGGCTGCTTCTGGTCGAGGTGAACAGTTCGGTTTGGATGCATCAACTTCAGTTTTTAAGAGAAGATATTATTCGCAAGATAAATGAAACAATGGGAGCGGACGTGGTGGAGGATATTAAATTTAAAATCGGTACACCTTAAGAACGTATTATACGATAATAAATGACATACAATGACCAAAATCAGAAATTTACTATCGATACATTCTTTGACGGTCGTGTGATTATAAAACAAAGCCGCATGGGCTACCGGTTTTCAATTGATGCGGTTCTTCTGGCAGCTTCGGTTCACCCGAAGCCGAAAGATACCATTGTCGACCTGGGGACGGGTTGCGGGATCATTCCACTGATTCTGGCATATCACCATCCGGAAACTCGGATATTCGGGGTTGAAGTTCAAAAAGAACTTGCGGTTCTTGCCCAAGAGAACATTGCGACCAACGGCATGGAAGATCAGATTGAGATCTTCCAATTGGACATGAAAAAGCTGTCCATAAACATGCTTGCAAAGACGGTGGATCTTGTTGTGAGCAATCCTCCGTATCGGAAAGCGCATTCCGGCAGGATTAACCCGAATCAGCAGCGTGCTCGGGCGCGGCATGAAATTTCCATCACCCTGGCGGATTTGATTCATACGGCCCGAAAGATCCTGCGCAAATCCGGAAGGTTTATGATGGTATACCCCATAGATCGACTGGCGGATGTCGTTGCCGCATTACGATCCGGGAACCTCGAACCGAAATTTATCCGGAACATCCACTCCTATCGAAACTCAGAGGCGAAGCTGGTACTCGTTGAAGCGGTGAAGGACGGGCGTCCGGGTTTAAAGGCGGCGCCCCCCTTGACCATTTATGAGCCTGACAATACGTACACGGAAGAAGTTCAAGACATGTTCCAATCTTCCACCCTTTTCCATCAGAATTATCGTGTTTAGACCGCCGTATTCAATGGATTCGATCATTGACATCATATGGGAAAAGGTATAAATATTTAGGCTTATGGAGAGGTGGCCGAGCGGCTGAAGGCCCCGCTCTCGAAAAGCGGTATCCTGTCAAAAACGGGATCGTGGGTTCGAATCCCACCCTCTCCGCCAGGAAAATCAATTCCATTGATTTTCACATGTGGCCGATAGCTATTGGCCCGTGGCATAAGGAGGGCGTTGATTTTCACTAAAGCCAAAGGCTAAAAGCCAAAAGCCAAATGTATTTTGATTCATCAA
>CAYSUA010000030.1:0-19266 GCA_964433795.1 uncultured Desulfobacteraceae bacterium
CTTTCTTTACGAACCCTTATAAATGAGTTTGCACGATGGAGTCGCTGAGTATTGAAGAAGCGATTCTATCGGAAAAACTCCCCGACCCCTCAATTATTTAAGGTCGTCCGTGACAACAACCTTGAGTGCCAACTTAGTTTTCTATCTGCGGCAACCAGGTTTCTATCTGCTCCAATTGCCGTCAGGTGAGCAACGACGAGTGTGTTAAGCGATATGACCGACAACCAAGTTTCCACATTAGGAGAAGATCCGGAAAACCCGGTTGAGGTGGTCATCATCGTATTTGAACAAATTATCAACAATTATAGTGTCTTATATAATTTTTATCCAGCCCTGATATCAAATCTGATATGTGGCATGACATTTGTAATGCAGTAACGACAAGCTTCAACAAATTGCCACGACCATCCCATTAACATAATCAAACGGATCTTTTACAGGCTGTGCTCAGTTCACCGATCGCGAGCGTCCCGGCGGGCGCCACTGATTTTGCCTATCGCTTTATAAACAATGGGCCCTATCGGTCCGACGCATTTATCTTTGAAGTTCAGGTAATAGGGAAAAACGAAAATGCTTCTGAAAACAGTGCAATTCATTCAACGGAATTTTACCTATGCCCTGATAATGGCATTGGTTCTGGGCCTTTCCACCCCGGGATTATTTCTACCGCTTTTTCAGTCCACCCTCTTTATTTTGGGGGTTATGATGTTTCTTTCCAGCATTCGTTTGTCCTGGAAAGACATTGCCGGAGAATTCAAAACATCACCTGCGCTCTTCCGGGAATCGATTGTCTTTATGGTGATTGTTCCTTTGGTTTTTTATTATTCGGTTCTTCTGGTTTATCCCCGTTATGCTCTGGCGGCACTTCTGATTGTAGCCACCCCGGCTGCCATTGCAACCCCTGCCCTGGTTGGTTTGTATCAAGGCAAGGTTGAAAAAAGTATCCTGCTGGTTTTTTCAACCACGCTTCTTTGTCCGATGACAATCCCCGGGCTTGTCTATGTTCTAAAGGGACAGTCCATCGAGCTGGATTATTTCGGTTTACTCATAAGCCTTTGTATAATCGTGCTGTTTCCTTTAATCCTCGCCCAACTTTTCAAAACCTGGCTGCCGATCCTGACAAACAAAATCGAACCTTATTCCGGGGGGATTTCCGTTATCTGCCTGTCTCTGGTGATTGCCACATCCTTTGCCATTCAAGCAGACAGGATCATTGAAAATATTCAAGAGGCTTTCTATACGACAATACTGGCATTTGCGCTTCTTTCTATCCTGATGATTGTTGTCGATCTATTGAATAGAAGATACAGCGCTGAAGAATACACGGCCAATGTATTAAGTCACACATTTAAAAATCTGTCTCTAACCGTCTCTCTGGCAGCCAACTTCTTCGGCAGTGATGAGCTTCTCCTGTGTTCCATCAGCATGGTCCCCTGGGTTTGCCTGCTGCCGGTATTCAGATATATCCAGAATAAAAAAACGGCTTCCTCCGGTTTCCAGCACCTCAATGAGATCAGGAAATTTCGATTCAACCGAGCCGCTGCCGACATCCATGAAAAGATCGAAGGACTCTCCCATCAACTATCCGCACTTCAATCCAAAGTGGACAACCAGCAGGAAACCATAAAGAAAATCGAAACCGCTCAAAAGGCGAAAGCGCTCCGCGTGCAAGAATCAGCGGGGACGCAGAAGCCGGCCCTCCGGCCCGCGACGCTCGATGGCAAGTCGAAAGGGCCGAATCCCACTGAACCTGTAGACCGATTATATAAGAAAGCCCTTCTGGTTTATAGAAGTAAAAACTACGGCAAGGCAGCTAAAATATTTCACTCGATTATCGAAAATTATCCCGGTCACAATCTAACCGCCAATGCATTGTATTGGATCGGCGGATGTTTCTATTCCCAGAAAAATTATAAAAGCGCCATCCGCGCATTTAACAGGCTATTGGAA
The DNA here is from genome assembly GCA_964433795.1 of uncultured Desulfobacteraceae bacterium. Taxonomy (GTDB): domain Bacteria; phylum Desulfobacterota; class Desulfobacteria; order Desulfobacterales; family SURF-15; genus DUZK01. The sequence continues at coordinate 1,951 of CAYSUA010000030.1, forward strand.
AAATACCCGGGCGGAAGCAACGTCCCGGGCTCGCTTTTAAAAATCGGTTATTCATATCTGGCTCTGGGAGATAAAGACAATACGCGGTCCGTTCTCAAGAAAGTGGTTGAGGAATATCCCTTCACGCCGGCCGGATCGAAAGCCGGTGAAATTTTGAAACTGGAAAAAATCAGATCGGAATAAAGCAAGGGTACGGAAGCCAAACATCATGTTGAAGCGCTAATATTGAACAAAAGGAGGTTGATATGCGCATCGCAATTTTCGGTACAGGCGGCGTCGGTGGATACTTTGGGGGTCGATTGGCCCAGGCCGGTGAAGACGTAATTTTTATTGCTCGCGGGGAACATCTAAAAGCCATGCGCGACAATGGCTTAAGGGTGGATAGCATCAAAGGCAACTTTGTTGTTGAGCCGGTCCATGCAACCGATGATCCAGCAGCGGTTGGAACAGTCGATGTGATCCTGGTCGGCGTCAAGGCATGGCAGGTATCTGCGGTGGCACAGGCCATGCGTCCCATGATTGGCCCGCAGACTTTTGTCGTACCACTGCAAAACGGGGTTGAAGCGCCCTCTCTTCTATCGTCGACCCTGGGTCGTCGACACGTATTGGGGGGCTTGTGTTGGATTATCAGCTATATTGCCGATCCGGGTCATATTGATCATATCGGCGCAGATCCGCGTGTAATATTTGGTGAATTAGATAATCACCAAAGCGATCGAGTTAAAAGATTACGCGCTGCTTTCGATGGAGCAATCGGCGTGAAAGCTGAAACCCCGGCCGACATTCATGTGGCCATGTGGCAGAAATTTATCTGTATGGCTGCCTGGAGTGGACTGGGAGCAGTAACCCGGTCGCCTATCGGGATATTTCGAAGCCTTCCCGAAACCCGCCAAATGCTGGAGCAGAAAATGCAGGAGATTTATAAAGTGGCTCAAGCACTTAAGATCAGGTTGTCAAAAGATGTCATCGAACAGACCATGGATTTTTTCGACGGCCTTCCTCAAGAGGGAACAGCCTCCATGCAGCGAGACATTATGAAAGGGCGGCCCTCTGAACTCGACACGCAAAACGGCGCGGTGGTACGGCTGGGTCGAAAAGTGGGAATCGATACCCCGGTGAATTCCTTTATCTACCAGAGCCTGCTTCCGATGGAAAAGCGCGCGCGAGGCCAAATCGAGTTCGCCGAATAGAAGCCCTGGAAGAAAGGGGGTCACCATAAAAACACACCTAACCTGATAGCCCAAAAAAAGGAGGAGCTTAATTATGAATCACACGCAGCCCTGGAAAACGAAGAACTGGTTTGTCAGCGAGTGGAATTATCTGGATGAGGTAACTGAAGGATTCGATCCGCCTGAGAAGGTAAGAATTCATGATATCACCCTCCGGGATGGTGAACAGCAGGCCGGCATCATATTCACAAAGGACGATAAAATACGAATTGCCGAAAAATTAGCCGAAGTCGGTGTCCACCGAATCGAAGCCGGTATGCCGGCGGTTTCCCCAAATGATGAAGCCGCTTTAAGAGAAATCGTCAAGCGGAACCTGAAGTCCGAAATCTTTTGCTTTTCACGGTGTATGGTAAAAGATGTGGAGCTCGCCGCAGATTGCGGTGTCGATGGTGTGATCATTGAAATCCCCTCGAGCAGGCACCTGATCGAGCGAGGTTATAAGTGGCCCCTTGAAAAGGCCATCGAACTTTCCATTACAGCGACAGAAGCAGCTAAAAAAGCCGGGTTATATACGGTTTTCTTTACCATCGATGCCACCCGCGCGGATATGAAATGGCTGCTTGACCTGGTTGATCGGGTCGCCACCGAAGGCCACATGGATGCCTTTACCCTGGTAGACACATTCGGCGTGCTGTCACCCCACGCGGCCACCTATTTTACGAAAACGGTCAAAGACAATGTCAATACACCCCTTGAGGTGCATTTCCATTCCGATTTCGGTTTGGGTGTGGCCAATACCATCAACGCCGTGCTTGCAGGCGGGGAGGTGATCCACACAACCGTGCTGGGGATCGGTGAACGTGCGGGAAATGCGGCCATGGAAGAAACCGTCATGGCGCTGCTGACACTATATGGAATCGATGTCGGCATCGATTACGGTAAACTCAATGAACTTTCACAATTGGTCCAGGAGTTATCCGGGTTTAAGGTTCCAGGCAACCGGCCTTTTATCGGTGATTCGGCATATAACATCGAATCCGGAATCGTTACCGGCTGGTACAAAAATGTTTATGATGATGATCCCACCATCGTCTACCCGATTCACCCAAAATTTGTAGGTCATGATGCGCCCGACATTTACATGGGAAAAAAGAGCGGGCTCGATAACATTGCGATTTGGTCCAAAAGGCTGGACATCGATCTCAGCGAAGAGGAGGCGATGAAGGTGTTGATGAAAGTAAAACGAACCTCCCATGATAAGAAACGAGTATTAAACGAAAACGAATTTAAAGAAATTGTGGCTCAGGTCAAGGCCGCTGACAAGCCGCTGATGGACACTTTCAAAGAGGCTGTCAACCGGGGCGTTGCTTTCGGGATATAGGAACACCCGAACACCCATAAAGTGATCGCATTATCAATCTTTATCAGTGAAAAAAAAGGGTCAGGTCTTCATTCTTCACTCATCATGATTTTCTGTCAAGAATGAAGACCTATTCTCGGTTGACACACTATCTTTTTTCTGAAATATTCGCACCCGTATAAAGCGACTTCTTATTTATAATTCACCGCCAGCCCGGTTCTCCCTAGCGGAAAAGGACGTAGAGTTCCTGGACTCCATCCGTGCCGCTATCAAGCCTTACGTCTTTCGGCCCAAGCCGGGGATCGGCTTTTTACCACGCCCTGCTGCTGTGTACCAAGGGGCAGATGACCTGCAGCCATTGCCAATTTGTCTGCCATCCGGATAAGGATTTCCGTTGATATAATATTTTTGAGGAGGACATAGACAGATGAGTAGCGAAGTGTACAAGAACTTACTTGAAGTGATGAAAAAGCGTGGGGGTAGTTATGCGGGAATGGACATCCCCGAGTTCTACGAGATGGTTGAGGAGCTTTTCACCCCGGAAGAGGCCGAAGTCAATAACGCCCTGCCTTCAAAACCTGTCACGGCTAGTGAAATTGCAAAAGAAATGGGTAAAAACGAATCGGCAATAGAGGCCACTCTTGAAGAGATGGCGAATAAAGGGCTTTGTATGGCTCTCAAACGGGATGATAAGCAGAATTATCAGGCAGCCCCCTTTATGTTCGGAATACTTGAATATATATTTTTACGAGGGGGGACTACAGATAGAGATAAGAGACTTGCGAAACTCATTCTCGCTTATAAAAAAGCCTATGACGGCGCTACGGGTCCGGTTCAAATTAACTTCCCCACTTCGAGAGTAATCACGGTGGATAGGACGATTGAAGCAGGTACTACAGTACATACTTACAGTCAGGTGCAAACCTATATTGACAAATTTGATCCGATCTCTGTGGGTACCTGTTATTGCCGTCACGAGGCAAAGTTAAATGGTGAAGACATCCACGGTATGCCCATGGACGTATGTATGTGGTTCGGTCCAACTGCTGAATTTGCTATCGAAAGACTGGGAGCAAGGACATTAAGCAAGAAAGCGGCCAAGGCCGTATTGGATCAGGCAGAGGAGGCCGGGCTGGTTCACATGAGTCACAATACCACTGATGATATTAGATTTCTCTGTAATTGCGATCGCTGGCATTGTATACCCATGAAAAGGGTTCTTTCCCAACCCAAACCTGCTCTGATTTTCAATTCCGGTTTTGAACCGAAATTTGATCCCGACGCATGCAGTACCTGCGAAACCTGTATCGGGCGATGCCCCCCTGAGGCGTTGACGATGGGGGAAGATGATGTGCCCAAGGTTGATCTTGACAGGTGTTTCGGATGTGCAGTATGTGCGTCCGGCTGCCCATCGGAAGCCATCACGATGGCGGCAAAGGAAGGTTTTCCAAACCCCCCGAAGGATATGAAAGCCTTGGGTGAGGCCATAAAAGCGAGCCGCACATAAAGGAAACTATCCGACCCTGTTTCCTTCATTTGTTTTTCTCAAAATATCAATTCGGTTTGGACGAATGTCGGAATTTTGACGGATGAGTTCTTATGATCAAATCCTGCAGACTAATATAACACACTGAAATTTATAGAAATCAGAAGAATTTTATTTTTGGCATACCCTTTGCGTTATTGAATTGGTGACAGCCCGTGCGGAGCTATCTGCATTTTTATCTCTCTTTGATTTAATGTTTGCCTCTGAACGGATCTACGTCGTCGTTTAGGGGGAGCGATGGAGGAGGGTATGATGATTGCCAGACTTAAAAAATTGAAGCATAAAACTGAGTTAATATTAGCAGTCTCCGTTGCCATGGTAGCTATTTTAATCATATGGATTCTTTGTATCTTCCCAAATCGCCGAGAAATTGAATCGATCTATTATCAATTTAACGCTTAATCGACGCACCGTGGGCTTTAATGTAAAAATGTAATAGGGGCGTTTTGCTTCCCCTTAATATTTTATGGAGTCTTCAGCCAAAGTTTCAATGACAGCCAATGTTATGAATACTAATTTTGCTGCCACACTTCACTCTAAAAACTATGTTCATGTTATCGAAGAATTGTCACATCTGTTCCCGGATCCGGCTTCGAAGCTCAAATTTATCAAAGAAGCCATCGATGCGCACTACACAATATCCGTGCCCTATAAGTATTTTGCTCTTCTGGCAAAGAGCGTTTATTGGAAAACGCTTTTGGACAAGTTGGAGAAAATCAGGCCCGGAAGTAAAAATGGCGTAAAACAGCTCACCCGAACAGGCGTTATTTCTTCACCCCGGATTCCATTATGGCTTATATACAAGTTTCGCCATGTTACCGCCCTTGTACTTCTAATACTCTTTGTGTCGTGTCTGGGCAAGCCGCTGGTGTCCTTGTTGGGAACTCGCAATACGTTGAAGGACAAAAATTTTTCAACAAAAACGATAGCCGCAAAACCGTCAAAACCCCGACAGCAGTTGGAGCCTCTGAATCAACTCGAATATACAGATTCACCCATTAAAGATACGAAAATTATCGTAGATAAACGCCCAAAGGAGCATATCCAAGAATATTTGACGGAACAGATCTGGCTGGTTGAAAAGAAGCAGGACACTGAAATTTACAGCAATGGACTCCATATCATCACAACCCACACCCTGGCGAATACCCCTCGCAACTATTACCTGCTATCCAGAGATTCGAATCAAACGCCATTGAAGCGGTATCATACGAACGAGATCTCCGGTATTTCGTATCACGCTTCCGAGAGCGATATTTACCCTTTCATCCCGAAGATGAACAAATCGATCAAGCGGTACAGTAAAGCACTTATACGGTATATAAAAACTAAAAAGTCCTACCATTATTTTATCGATCGATTCGGTCGGGTTTACCGGCTCGTACAGGAAGACCATGCTGCTTATCATGCGGGAAATTCCATCTGGGCGGATGATGAATGGATTTATCTCAACTTAAACCATTCATTTATCGGAATTTGCTTCGAGGGTCGAGGTTTTGAAAAGGTTCCTGTTGAAAAGCCCGGGGAGCGCCGGAAAACGCCGGGGATTTCAGCCGATCTCCGGCCGGTTGATACCCCATCGTTCAATGAGGCCCAATTAAGGTCAGGAAAAGAGTTAACCAACTGGTTGAGGGTGAAATACGATATCTCCCAAAATAACTGCGTGCCCCATGCACTGACCTCCGTAAACCCCAGAAAAAGGATTATCGGTCATCATATTGATTTGTCCCGTGGATTCCCCTTCGATCAGTTTGGGCTGAGTGATAAATACAATGAACCGCTCCCGTCCATGGTCGAGTTCGGGTTTTCTTACGATAGTTATTTTAAAGAAATATTTGACGGCAGAGTTTGGCCTGGCATCAGACATGCCGAGGAACTCTTGGTAAAACGGGCCCGGGAAAGCGACATGAATCTGACCGTGTATGTGAAAAAACTGCATGAAAAATACAGCCGATATACCCGATGGCAATTCACGCGCAGAAAACAAAAAGTGAGATTATTATCAAATATGGAAACATCGAAGTTGCAGGAACCGGCTCCGAAGGGAAAGCCTTTCGGCTAAGCCCGGCTGTGCTCACCGTGTCCGGTGGTTCCAGAAAATCGCACAAACCCCTGGGCTTTGCCCCCCTAAAAGATCGCGTGCCCCCCATTTACTTTCCTTAACTTTAGAAAGCGTCAGTTTTCCATTTTGTTTACGCTCAAGATACTAATTTGCCCCTCAGGGTCTGGTCCTTGGAGTTTCTTTAAAAGGCTCAATGCCTGATATCAATTGAATTTTTAACAGCGTTCCGCTTTACAATATCGTTCCCCGCAAGTAAAAAACTGACAAAGGTCAAACGGAGACTTGCCCCCTTTTTCTTGATGAGAAGGTTGAAAAACTCCCCTCAGGTGTTTATAAGACAAAACAATCAGCGTACCTATAAATGCTGCAATGAGTGAATGCATTTACATAATTCCAATTTATTTAGGAGGTGTAGCTAATGTTAAGCCCATTTCTTAATAAAGAGCGAAAAATGCTTCAGGACAGTGTCCACCAGTTTATGAAAGCAGAATGCCCCAGAGATTATGTTCGAGAATGCGATGAAAATAAAATTTACCCTTCGGATCTTGTAAAGAAAACCGCAGAATTGGGCTGGTGGACCATATCACTTCCTGAAGCGTATGAAGGATATGGAGATTATCTGGATACGATAATTCTTCTTGAAGCAATATCTTATTACACAATTGCCTTGGCGCGGGTTTGGAACATAACGGTCAGTATGGTTGGCGGAACCATTAATCAATTCGGAACAGTCAAACAAAAGTCTGAAATTCTTCCGGAAGTGGCTAAGGGTGAAATTACGCTCGCCTTTGCCCTCAGTGAAGCAGAAGCCGGATCTGATGCGGCGGCCATTAGTACAACCGCCATTCTTAAGGGCGACCATTTCGTTGTCAACGGATCGAAAATGTGGATCACGAATGCGTTAAATGCAAGCTATCTACTGACGGTCGTGAGAACGGACCCATCCGCTGATAAACACAAGGGAATGAGTTTATTGCTTATTCCCAAAGAAAGCGAGGGGATTAAAATACAACCGGAAAACCTACTTGGTGGACACGCAATTCGTACATGTGCGGTTTACTTTGACGAGGTAAAGGTGCCCGCTAATCTTCTTGTGGGTGAGCTTCATAAGGGTTGGATTAATCTTTTGCCTACCCTGAAAAAAGAAAGAGTTGCTCTTGCATCCATGTGTACAGGAGCAGCGCAGTCAGTTGTAGATGATGCCGTTCAATATGCCAAAGAAAGGGTTCAATTCGGCCGGCCTATTGGGAAATTCCAGGCAATTCAGCATAAACTGGCGGATATGCAGACCAAGGTCGATGCTTCAAGGTTACTTGCATACCATGCGGGCCATCAGCTCTCCCAGGGCAAACCAGCAGACAGGGAATCCAGTTCAGCAAAAATATTCGCTTCGGATTCGTATTTGCAGGTTGCCATAGAAGGTCTTCAAATACTTGGTGGATACGGGTATTCAATGGAGTATGATATGCAACGACACTTCCGGGAATCGAAACTTTTCCAAATCTTCGGTGGTACGAACGAAATCCAACGGTCGGTAGTAGCCAGACAATTGGGGCTATGAACCTTCTATGACTCCTTTTTCTGTCATTATCCCGAGGAAGATCTTCGATGAATGCTCCGGAGAAAATCGGAGTTATGCAAGCTTTCATATCAACAATATGGAAAGTCATACAAACTTGGGAAAGGGCTCAACAATCACATCGGCGTTGCTCAGAACCGACCTGAGCTCTTTTAATATAGCGGTTGCACTGGGGCCATCCCCGTGAACCAGCAAGATATCGACTTTCAAACTCTTGTCCGGCCCATCCATTGTTTCAAGCTTTTCTGTGGTTACCAATTTTAAGGCTTTTCGAGCAACCTCTTTGGGATCACGGATTTTCTTTTTTCGCTCTATAACGGTCTGCCCGTCTTTCCTGATGTCCAAATCTATCGGAACGATGGTAGCGACTCTAAGTCCCATCTCTTTGGCAATCTCATAAGATGCCATGCCGGGCATACCTGGAAAGATGAGATCGGCATCGTATTCTTTCATGCCTTGAAGTATGGCGCGTGCCAGGGGTTCGTTAACCCTGGCCATCCCAGAAAGCGCTCCATGCGGCACGACATGCGTTAATTTGGCACCCTTAACCTTTGTGAAGGCACTGAGCGCTCCGATCTGATAGAGTACAAAGTTTCTCGCTTCCTCCGGATCAACGTCCATTTTCCGGCGGCCAAACCCCTGTAGATCGGGCAGGCCTGGATGTACGCCTATGGCCAAGCCTTTCTTATAAGCCATCTCTACCGTATTTCGCATTACAGTCGCATCGCCGGCATGGAATCCGCATGCCAGGTTGACCGAGGTCAAATAAGACATATTCTCTTCGTCGTTTCCACATTTGAAATTTCCATAACTCTCCCCGACATCCGAATTCAAATCAACACGCAACATGGTCCCCCTCCTTTGTTTCCATAGAATTTTCCATAAAAGCCGTATGCTGACGATTTAGCGCTTCATATGCCTCTTCTAACAAGACCGGTACAAATGTGATGATATTACCGGGTCTCACTTGACCCAGTAACGAAAAGTCCGCGCTAATGACCACTCCAAGCTTGGCGTACCCCCCGTCACAGGGGCCGTCAGGACCGATGAGGATCAGTTCCGAACCTGTTGTCTCTATCGTGCCAAGCGGATTCCCTTCAGCCGTAATGTTCGACGGGTTGCTTCCACCCAGAAATCGATGAGGCTGCGACCCGGACGACGATTTAAAATCAAGGGTCGGTCCCCTGAGCCGAAGACCCATTCTATCCATTTGGGAGGTCACCGTCCAGGTCGCTGATTCAAAGCGTTTCAAACTTTCTTCTGTGAAAAAATCATGCTGCAAACCATACACGATCCGGAAGCGCCATGATGAACCGTAATTCGGTCTGAGACCGTCCGGAACCCATTTAAAAGGGATATCCCCGGAAACGGAAAATGCCGTTAATATATCACCTTCTCCGAGTTTACGGCCCTGAAACCCTCCTTCTCCCAAAAAAAGATAGGTGGATCTGCTGTCAAGAAACAATGGCACATCGAGTCCTCCGGCAAACAGCAGATACGATCTAAGGCCTGTTTTACGGCCGGTAAATTTGAGAATCTGCCCGGGCAGAACGCTCAGGGTTTGCCACATGGGGACCGGCCGGTTGTTGATGGTTGGTCCCAAATCAGCTCCTGTGACGGCAATGCAAGTCTCGGCCAAAAACTCCAGCTTTAATCCTCCCAGCACAATTTCCAGGCCCGCTGAATCGGGTGGATTTTCAAGGAGTTTGTTGCCAAACATCAGTGCATCGCGATCGAAAGCCCCACTTGAAGGAATGCCGATCGAATAATATCCTTGCCGGCCCAGGTCTTGAACCATGCTCAAGGCACCGGGTTTGAGAATCTTACAGATCTGCATTTTCCCTCCACCCGATGGTGATATCATCTATCCTGTAAACATACTCATCGGCGTGCTTGATGATATAGTCATGTTCGTTTTCTGAAATGGGATGAAACCGTATGGTGTCACCGGGATGAACAAGGAGCCTATGTTCCCTGAAATACTTGTTTCTGCATGCCGTATCGAATGTTCTAACCGGAACGTGCCCCAACAGCATCACTCCTCCAGGCGATGATGTCGCATAGAGGTTCGTGGTGGTACCGCCCATTCCAAGAGCCCCTGCCGGTGTCCACTTTCTCGGCAACTTGTATTTAGAGTTTTTCAGTATCATAACATGGTCAATGGGAAATGCTCCGAAGCTGCCGTAGGTAAAACAGGTATAGCTGATAAAATACCTCGGATGAGAGTGAATTCTTATCACATCTTCAGGCGATATATTGTTTTCTTCCGCAATGACCTCGAGATTGGGAGGCATATGATGCGCTTTGGCACATTCTCTTGTCATCGGGTCGTTATATAAGACCGGCAGGTGAATCAATTTGGAGGGGACCTTCTCCGGGACATTTACGCCACTTGAGATCAGGCCCCGCAGCTCCAAAACGACACCATCAGCATGTATTTTGATGGGATCATACTGTACCATGATCGTGGTGCGCGCAGCCGTCGTATCGATCAACCATGGGAATTCAGCCGCTCTCATCATTTTTTCAACTTTTAGGATATATAAATTTAAATAGAGGCTTCCGTCATCGCCCAGTTCAAGTGTTATATACGAATCACCTCCAATAAGAAAAACCGGGTCAGGATAAACCATGGTGCCGCCCTCCCGCACATTCACCGCCTATTGATCGTTTAACGAATGAATGCATCTGCAACATTCAAAACCTCATTGATAATGTTCAATCCCTCCGTTAATTCAGCTTCGGTAATACATAGCGGTGGTTCAATGGCAATAATATTGCGTCGTACGGTCGGGAAAAGCCCCCGCTGTAACATCTCATTTTTTAACGTGGTCATTATTCCCTCTGTGTTAATGAATTCTTTGGTAAACCAGGGAATAATAGGTTCCTTTGTTTTTTTGTCTTTCACCAATTCTATAGCCGCGCACAGTCCTAGTCCGCGAACGTCTCCGATACACGGATGATTTTCCTTCATTTCCAATAATTTGTTTATTAGAATTTTTCCCAATCGTTCCGAATTTCCAACAAGATCCCCATCTTTATAGGCTTTTATGGTTCCGATCCCGGCCGCGGCCGCTAACGGGTGTCCGGAAAAAGTTGACCCGACGTATATTATTTCATGGTCGAAATAATCGGAAATCTCTTTGGATATGATGATCAGGGCTAAGGGCAGATAGCCGGAAGCACTGCCTTTACCGGTCAACAAAATATCCGGCTCCAGATTCCAGTGTTCACACGCGAACCACTTGCCTGTCCTGCCCCATCCAACCAGGACCTCATCGCAAATAAGCAGCACACCATATGCTTTCAGTATCTCAACTAATTTTGGGAAATATTCAGGCGGCGGAATGATAATTCCGTTGCTTCCGGTAATCGTTTCAACGATCATCGCCGCTACAGTATCCGGATTTTCATACAAAAGGACGTCTCTGACGTTTTCGGCGCATTCAAGTTTACAATCGGGATATTGGTGACCAAACGGACACCGGTAACAATAGGGAAGAAACGCCCTGATGACACCGGGAATACCCGGTTCAACCGGTGGCCGCCTGGAATCTCCCGTAAGCGAAACCGCACCATATGTCGCTCCATGATAGGAGCGATAGCGGGCCATTATTTTCATTTTTTTCGAATATGTTCTGGCTATTTTAATGGAATTTTCAACCGCATCTGCCCCACTGGGTACCATAAAAGTTTTAATCAGGTTCTCCGGTGTTAATTCTGCTATCAATCTACAGTATTCTGCTTTCACTCCTGTTGTCGCACTCTCCGTGACATAAGGGATAATGTCCAGCTGTGCTTTGATCGCGTCGATGATCGTTTTATTGTTGAATCCTGCATTGACAACAGTTCCCTGAGACCAAAAATCTAAATATTTTTTGTTTTCTGCATCCCAAAAATAGCAGCCCTCCGCTCGTTTAATAACCATCGGCATCCCTCCGGTCTGAGCGGTCCAGGGCAATAAAACATATTTCCTGGTTAACTCCCGGATTTCCGATTCACCCATTTCAGCAAGCTGTTTCATATATGACATCATAATTCCGCCTCCTTATTTTTTTTACTCTCTCTCGGCGCATTCCCAAAAAAAGGGGACACCCGTTAAAGGGCAAGTCAAGAGCGAGAGAACAAGAGAGCCGAAGGAGCTATTTAACCGGGACCTGTCCCCCTTCTGTTCACAACCCCGTCCCCTATTCACTTTTTGATTTGATTCTCGAGGATCGATCACCTGATCATTTACTAGTGTCTCTTGACTCTTAAATCCGCCCGCAATTCAATCGTTGCCTTTTCGTCAACATCCATTGTTTCCGGATCGATAACAACACCGTATTGTTCAGATGCCATTTCGATCGATACATATTCGCCGATGACGTCTCTCCCTACAGCAGCGGGATCCCTATCCAACGGGTCGCCATATCCCCCGGCGCCATTGAGGATCTGGCTGACCACATCTCCGGATTTTAGCATGTAACATCCCTTTGAATGCAAGGTTTTCTGCCCGGGTCCGGGATTTAAGGTGGTGGCTCCTTTCTCCCCGGTCTTTCCGCCAAAAAGTCCGAAGGCATGGAACGCGTGCCGGTCAGCAAGATTCGAAAACATGATGTCATCTGTCAACACCTTGATATCCCGTCGAATACCGCACCCGCCCCTGTATTTGCCCGCGCCGGCGGAGTCTCTAATTAGATCGAATCGTTCTATGAACAGGGGAACCTTTGTTTCAAAAATCTCAACCGGAACATTGTCGAGATTAAATGCGGACACCATGCCTTCGCAACCGTCCTTGTTTGGCCGCGCACCAAATCCCCCCACCACAATCTCATAACTTACGAAGCCCTTTCCGGTTCTGGGATTGAACCCGCCAAAATTGGGATTGGCCCAGTGCGAGGCAGCGGTTGTCACTTTATCAGGAACAACCTGACTGAAAGCGCCCATCAGCACTTCAACCACCCTTTGATTGATGAGCGCGCGCCCGCCTACCGCCGTAGGAAATGTGGGATTAAAGAAAGAGCCTTCAGGTGCGATGACCTTGATGGGCCTGATCGTGCCTGCATTCTGAGGGATCATCGGATCGGTTAAGCACTTCAGGATAAAGAAACAATACGCATGTGTATAATTAAGGGCACTGTTCAATGCCGAGCGATTTTGTGGACTGCTGCCGGTAAAGTCGATGATAATATCCGTATCATTGATGGTTACGGTGACATGCACTTTAATGGGGTCTGTGTCAGGGCCTGAATCATCAAAATGGTCCGTAAACGAATAACTCCCGTTCGGCATTTTTCTGATTTCTTCGCGGGTTGCCCGCTCCGATCGTTCGAGAATTTCTTCGATGTATTGCCTGACCGTGTCTTCGCCATAGGTCTCAAAGATCTTGGGTATTCGACTTTCACCCACTCGATTCGCATTGAATTGAGCCATCATGTCGGCTTCCATCACATCCGGGACCCTTGAATTATCAAATATCAGCCTTAAGATGTCCCGCTGCATCTCTCCTTCTCTGCATATTTTGATGGGGAGGACCCGAATCCCTTCAGCATAGTTATCATACACATTTTGAATGGCCTAGGAGCCGGGAGCGGCGCCGCCGACATCCACATGATGGGCGCAATTGACGGCAAAAGCAACCAAACTGTCTTTATGGAAAATAGGGGCGACCGTGTAGAAATCCGGTAAGTGCCCGGAGCCCAGGTATGCATCATTCATAATGACGACATCCCCGGGTTTCATTTCATGCGCGGGGCATTCAGAAAGGATGTTTTTCATGACAAAAGGCATGGAGCCCAGGTGGCCGGGACTAAAATTTCCCTGCGCAATGAGCCTTCCCATGCCGTCAAACAGACCGACAGAAAAATCTCCGGCTTCGCGGACGGCCAGTGAGTAAGCGGTCTTCTTCAGTGCTACACCCATTTCCTGGGTAATCGATCGAAACGCTCCCCAAATAACCCCCAAAGTGATTGAATCGACTTTCGACATAATTTTTTTCACTCCGTTAAGATTTTATATTTATCATCAGGTTGCCGTATTCGTCCACAACCCCTTGGTCCTCTGGTAAAATTACGGTTGTGGATTCACGCTCTTCAATGATGGCCGGACCCTCGATAACGGCGCCCTTGAAAAGCTTGTAACGATCATAAACAGAGCAATTTGTGAATCCTTTGGTCTCGGGAAAAAACACTTTCCTTCTGCACTTAATCGCGTCATCGGGATTGCCGCACATGGGATAGGTTTTCATGCTGAGTACGGGCGGGGGACAAAAGGCCTTCAGACTCCACCGGATGACCTCGATGGATTGATGTTCATCATAATATCCATATATTTCTCGATAGAGCGCGTTAAATCGTTTTTTTATTTCCTCTAATTCCTTTTCTCCGAGATCGCCGTCTGGAACCGCCACGTTCAGATGGTTTCCCTGGCCCACGTAACACAGGTCCGCTGACCGGGTAAATGTATGCGTTTCGCTGATCTTTGCTCTCTCGATCGTCTCTTGGGCCTCCTTCTGCATCTCAACAAACAAACGATTAACCGTATCCACTATGTCGTTTTCAAGTATTGCCATTTGAGGCCGGTTGAAATCGAACGACAGTCCGGCCACCAGCAAACCGATTGCGGACGTAACCCCTGCGCCCATGGGAACAAAAATTTTTGACATTCCCAATTCCTTGGCGATTCTCCCGCCGTGAGCCGGCCCTGCACCTCCAAATACAACCAGCGGCACTCTCCTTGGATCTTTGCCCCGTTCAATGGAAACGATCCTTGTGGCCGCTGTCATGTTTCTGTTGACCATGTCATGGATTCCCCATGCTGCTTTCACCACATCGAGGCTGAGAGGCTTTGCAATCTCTTTTTCAATGGCTTGGTAAGCCGCTTGCGCATCCAGTTTCTTTCTGCCCCCCAGAAAATAATCAGGATTCAGATATCCCAAGACCAGATTCGCATCCGTAACGGTCGGTTGCTCCCCCCCTGCGCCATAGCATACCGGACCCGGTGAGGCACCCGCACTTTCCGGCCCGACCTTAATGGTCCCGAACTTCACCGAAGCGATGCTCCCTCCTCCGGCGCCGATTTCAATCAGGTCGACGGCCGGAACCACAATCGGGAGGCCGCTTCCCTCTTTAAGTCCGACCTTGTCTGCTTCGAATAAATTGGTGATCCTTGGACGGCCATCTTCAATCAACGCTAATTTTGCCGTTGTACCGCCCATATCAAAGGAAACGAGTTCCTCGCAATGGATGACATGGTCTCCGTAAAAAGCTCCCATCAGCGCTCCGGCAGCGGGTCCGGCTTCGATCATGTGAACGGGGAAGGCGATCATATCATCAACCGTGGTAATTCCGCCGTTTGACTTCATGATGAAGATGTCTTCTGAAAAACCCATCCGATTCAAACCGTTCAGGAGGTTTTTCAAATATTTTTTGGTTTCGGGCATGACATAAGCATTAATGGCGGTCGTATTGCTCCGCTCATATTCGCCGACATGAGGACTCACCTCATGAGAAACAGAGACCATCATATTCGGATTCGTTTTCATAATGATTTCCCGCACTCGTCTCTCATGAGAGGGATTGGCGTATGCGTGCAAAAAACTGATGGCAATACTTACAATACCCATTTTGGCTAATTCATCGATGATCGATCTTACCGCCTCGTCATCCATCTCTTTAATGACTTCGCCCTCATAGGAAATCCTCTCATCTAACTCCCGGACATAATGGCGCGGAATTACCGGTTTCGGTTTTTCTATAAAAATGTCGAACAGATCATAGCGTCTCTGCCTTTGAATTTCTAGTACGTCTCTAAACCCCTTGGTCGTAATCAGACACGTATCCGCTTCCTTCTTTCTCTCTAAAAGCGTGTTTGTGGCCAGTGTAGAGGCGTGTATGATCTGTGTCACTTGAGAAAACTCGAGACCCTGATCTATGAGCGTATTAATGGTATTGGTGAATCCGATGGAAGCATCTCCGGTCGTTGTCGGCTCTTTGGCGACAACCACTTCCCCTGTTTTTTCATTCACCATCACGCTGTCCGTGAATGTTCCGCCGATATCTACTGCTAACTTCCACATGTTCCGCCCTCCAGATAGAGAAGAATATTTTACTTCAAAAGCTCCTTTTCTACTTCCGTTATGACCTTGTCGAGGATGGCAACCGCTTCGTCTGCGTCACTCTTGGTAAAGACCAGAGGAGGCAGGAATGAAGTTGAGGAATTACGGGTACGACTCAAAAGGCCTTCAGCGACGAGTTTGCCTTTCAGTCTAGCGGTTAGTGCATCATCGAAAGGTTCCTTGGTCTTTTTATCCTTAACGTATTCAACCGCGCAAAACAGCCCTATGCCACGGACATCGCCCACTGTCGGATGCGTGCTTAGTTCCTTCAGTTGTTCAAGGAGATACTTACCGACAACAGCGGAGTTTTCCACCAGCTTCTCCCTTTCTAAAATATCGATGTTTACCAGTGCGGCGGCACAGGCAGCGGGATGTCCGCCGAAAGTATAATCATGTCTAAAGGTCTCATTGGGCTCGAATTTATCCGCAATCTTGGTGGTGATGATGGCGGCAGAAAGCGGTAAATAGCCGCTAATGATACCCTTGGCAACAGACATGATATCCGGGGCAATACCGAAGTGTTCGATGCCGAACATTTTCCCGGTACGGCCGAAGCCGGTAACCACACAATCCACATGCAGTAGTATTTCATACTTGTCACAGATGGAACGTATCATGGGCCAATACTCCGGCGGCGGAACATCACACAATGATTGTGCGGATACGGGTGTTGATAAAAAAGACGCGACGGTTTCCGGTCCTTCCTGTAAAATAACGTCCTCAACATTCGTTGCGCATTTCAGGTCACAGCCGGGATAACTCAAGTCAAATTCACAGCGATAGCAGCGCGGGGGCGCCACGTGTATGACCCCGGGCATAAACGGCCCGTATGTATTGTAATCGTCTACCATGAGGGGGTTGCCGGGTTTGATGGGGCGGCCCACGGCCATGGTTCCGTAGTTTGTGCCATGATATTCTCGTTGCCTGCCGATCACCTTATATCGGTTCTCAAATCCACACAACTTCTGGTAATGACGTGCGATTTTGATGCCGGTTTCATTCGCGTCGCTGCCGTTACACCCGAAGAACACCACCGACAGATCCCCGGGGGTCATGTCTGCCAGTTTCTTTGCCAGCTTAATTTGGGGGATGTTCGGAGCTGTGCCGACACAGCTGGACAGTTGCAGCAGCTGCTCATAGGCAGCTTCGACGATCTCCTTCCTGCCGTAACCGGCGTTCCGATACATCAGGCTGGCAAACGCATCCAAATATGTTTTGCCCTTGATATCAGTGACACGGCATCCATCTTCGTTTTCCTTGACAAAGAGAATGAAATTTTCCGGGTCGTAGGCGGCCGTTCGCGTCATATTCGGCTGGATCAGATGCTTCGCTCCCAATATTCGGTATGTTTCATAGTCTTCAGGCCTGAATTGTTCTTTTCTTTTATTCATTGCAGTTCTCTCTCCTCTCTACTTATTTTTAATTACGTTACATATTGACGGGTTATAAATAAGGACGCCATCTAAAACACGAACGGCTTTCTTTTCAATCGCATGCTTAAG
>CAYSUA010000031.1:0-11544 GCA_964433795.1 uncultured Desulfobacteraceae bacterium
GCTTGATCCGGTCAGTCGCTGAAGATAAAATTTCTTTTGGGCAACAACCCGTTAAGATGCGACCCCGTTCTTTTCGCAAGTAAAAAATGTGCTGCGCTAGAAAAATTTCGTTTTATTTTATGCGAAATTTTGTTGTAATATCAAGGCCTTTAAAATATCCGTTCAGACATTATCTATTCTTTTAATTATCAATAGGTTTTACGCTTTCTAATTCTTTAGCGATTTCATGAGAGCGATCTTCTTCACCTAATTCATTCAAAACGCTACTAAATGCCTTGATAGTTTCTAAAATAACTCCACGCTCATAATCATCCTCAGCAATTAAATCTTTCTTTCTAAAATCTTTGTACGACAAGGATAAATAATGGAGTGCATCATTATATTTGCCAAGTTCATGATAAGATCGCCCTAAATAAGAATGATAAACTGCTTTTTTCTTATGCTTGGGATCTAGCTTACATACTTTTTCAAAAATAGTAACAGCCTCTTGATATCTTTTTTGATTAAATTTATTAAGACCGCGTACAAAGTAAAATACAGCCAAATATCCTGATAAAAAACCCATCATCATTTCCCTTTAAGATTTATATTATTTTATTGGTTATCCACCCGGATTCCCGGTCAGAGCCGTAGCTATACAGGTAATATAACAAAGAGCTCGTTTTATTGGATTACATTTCCACAAAGATTTACATGCTCCAAAACAAGCCTGAAGAAAATTACTAGGATCAGGACCTGGTGATGGATAAGTGGGTTTAATCGGAATCCATGGTTGCCTAACTTCAGGAATCATAACCGGCGGGGGCGGGGATGTAATTGGAAGTGCAACTAAACCTTGTGGATCAATTTTAGCTACCGGATCATTTAAGGCATATAAGTAGAGGTTTTGTTCCGAAGGGTTAGACAATTTACTTTTATCATAAACCAAGTTGCTAAATATTGTGCTGCCAACAGATGAGAGACCTACACTAACAATAGAGGAGTCAAATAGAAACTTGCTTACATGCTGTATTGATGATTGAAAGTTAATTTGCATTTGGGAAAGATTAAACGGATCAGCTCTCAGATATCTCCCTGTGTTGGAGCTGTAGTATCTGTGGTTGTTGTAGTGCAGGTTGGATTCTTGATCATAGTATTGGCCGGGGAATCTGAAGTTGTTTTTTAAGGTGTCTATCGATATGTCGGCTTCGCCGAAGGGGGTGTAGTCGGCGGACCAGGCGACGGTGTTGTTTTCATCGATGACCTTCATGGGCGTTCCCAGATGATCGTTGATGTAGTAGTATATTTTCGTTTCCGGTGTTTGGGCAACAATGCTTTGAGTCAGTATCCCGGTTAATGAGCCGATGGATGCCAGCATGATGCCACCGGGTTGATATTCGATTGGAACGCCGTCAAATCTAACAGGATTCGGGTTATTCGTCAAATCCAAAGCTAAAAGATGGAGTGCAAGGTCGATATCTAATTCTTCATCAGGCAGAAGAGTAATTTCTTCCGACCAGTATTGGCTGCCGCTATAGTCCACACGAAACTTGTATGATTTTACAGGTAAGGTGAAAGGTGCGACTCCCGCTGCATCCGTATTTACATATTTTCCTAGATATGATCCTGTTTCGGTGAATAGGTAAACCTTGGCATTTTCGATATCTTCACCGAGGTTGGTGACATGGATGTTTACCTTGCCGTGGTCGATATCGATATCCTCATCCTGCTGGAAGATCACCTCAGACCAGTATTGGCTTCCCAGATAATCGGCCCGGACCTTATAATCCTTATCAGGCAGACTGAATGTCACCTGGCCATCGGCATCCGTTGTCGCATACTTACCCATGTAGGAGCCGGATGCCTTGAACAGATAGGCTTTGATGTTTTCTATGGGCTCGATAACACTTCCATAGACCTTGTTGACCGTCACCGTGACATCCTGGTGCGGTATCGAGAAGGTATCGTTCAGGGTTTCCGGTACGGCATAGACTTCGGCCCAGAATTGATAACCCAGATAATCGGCCCGGAACATGTAGGTGCCGTCTGAAAGATCGAAGGTCGCTTTTCCCTGCTCGTCCGTCTGGTCGTATATGCCGAGATAACTGCCTGCCGGGGAGAACACATAGACCTTGATTCCGGTCATTGGCACTCCGGCTTCCTTTTCCACGGTCAACTCAAAGGAGCCGCCGCCGGTACCGAGTTGGATGGCATTGACCTGATCCGGCTGGATGGTTTCGGTGGCCCAGTATTGGCTTCCTTGGTGATCGCCCCGGAATTTGTAGGTTGCAGCCGGCAGGCGGAACGATGCTTTTCCATCGGCATTGGTTACCTCATATAACCCGAGATAAGTTCCGGATGCGTTAAAGGTATATACTTTAACATTGGAAAGGGGAGATGCACCCTGCAGAACCTCGATTTCAGCTACACCTTCTTGAATAGTGATGGTCGTATCTATGCTGTTGAATACATCGGACCAGAATTGCTGAGATAAATAGTCGGCTCTGATTTTATACTCTTTTTCCGGCATATTGAAGACGGCTTCCCCCAGATCGTTCGTGACCTGATACTGTCCCATGTAAGTGCCGGATGGGGTGAATAGATATGCCTTCAGATTATCCCCCGGCAGTATGTCACTATCATAGTTTCTTTGTATCGTAATCGTAACATCATGATGAGGCACGGTGTGGGTTAGGGAAAGCGATCCCGGGATATGGAATACAATGGTCCAGAATTGATAGCCGAGGCAATCGATTCTGATCTTGTAGCTTCCATCGGATATGTCGTAGCTCACCTCACCCGAATCGTTGGTGGTTCCGGATTTTCCCAGATAAGCGCCTGCTTCATTGAAGAGATAGCATTTGACACCCTCAAGCGGTTCTTCCCCTCCCTTCAATATGGTGGCTGTAAAGGCACCGCCGCCGGTTGAAATGGGGATCGGGTTATCGATATGCGGAAGAATGGTGGTAACACCGCTCAAGTATTGATTACCCATGTAATCGGCTCTGAAGTTATAATTTCCTGCCGGGAGGCGGAAGAAAGTTTTACCATCTGCATCTGATGTGCTGTAAAGGCCCAGGTACGATCCGGTGCCATTAAATACATAGGTTTTAACACCTTCAATCGGAATACTCGAACTCGACACCGTAACTTCTGCAATACCCTCGTTTATGGTCACAGCCTTATCAACGGAATTGAAAACTTCCGACCAGAACTGCTGCGACAGGTAATCCACCCGGACCTTGTAGTCTTTTTCCGGCAGGTTGAAGAAGGCTTCTCCCAGCCCGTTCGTAACCTGATATTGCCCCAGATAGGAGCCGTTTGGGGTAAAGAGATAGGTTTTCAGGTTTTCCCGGGGCTGTGCATCCTGTGCATCCCCATTGTGAACACCGCTCACGGTAATATTGATATCATTGTGGGGTATGGAAAGCACTGCGGATTGAGTCTCGTCCGTATTGATGACACCGGTCCAGAACTGGTACCCGAGATAGTCAACGCGTATTTTATATCGACCAGAGGACACCTCAAAACCGGCCGCTCCCTCATCGTCGGTCAGGTCATACATGCCGAGATAGCTGCCCGATTCTTTGAAAAGATAGGCTTTGACTCCCTGAAGGGGCTCTAAATCCCCTTTGTCCACGGTCAATGTCAACAGCCCCCCGCTGATATCTATGACAACGGAGTTGGTCTCCCCGGAGACGATTTCGACAATATCTGAATAATATTGACTTCCCAATGTGTCTGCCCTGAACTTGAAACCCATTCCCACCGGAAGATCAAAGAAAACTTCCCCATTTTCATCCGTAATCTCATAGAGGCCGAGATAGGACCCGTTTGCATTGAAAAGATAGACCTTGACACCGGACTGCACCTCTCCGCTTCGTGTGATCGTTAAGGCTGTGGTTTCTTCTTCGATTTCTATATCAACTGAATAGGCTCCCGTTATTGTGACGATTTCGGACCAGAACTGGTAGCTCATGTAATCGGTCCTGAACTTGTAAGAGCCTTCGGAAAATTCCGAAATCGCAAATTCGGCTTCGCCGAATTCATCGGTTATTGCATATTTTCCGGTGTACGATCCGGTTTCCGTGAATGCATACACCTTCAAACCGGCAAGATTCCGCCCATCATCGGTTGTAACTGTGACGGTGACCTCATTATGGGTGGCCTCACCTGCAAAGGCTGCCAGTCTCATACTGTTTAGGTAAATGTATTCTCTGGTGAATGTACCGTCGGCTGTGGATTCTCCCATAAGATTACCGAACCGGTCATAGTGATAGATGACCGTTTCTCCACCCGATACCTTTTTCACGCGCTGTCCGTTTCCATTATAGGTGTATTCTCCCTTTACCGTGCTGTTTTCGGTGACCTTGATGAGACGATCATTCTGGTTGTAGGTGAGGGCCTTATCTCCGAAGTTGGTGGTGTTTCCGTTTGCATCGTAAGTAAAGCTTTGGGGATTGACACCGGTTATCTCTGAAAGAAGGTTATTACCGGATTCATAGGCGTAGGTATCGGTCTCATCATCGATTTTCCTCGACAATCGATTTCCGACTTTGTCATAAGCATAGTCGATGGTGCCGAAAACGCCGATTGCCTCAATCAGCCGGTTCAATTCATCATATTGGAAGGATCTATTTTTTTCATTATCGAGATTATCTGCAATTGTGGTAATATTTCCTACCGGGTCTACGGTATAGCTTACATCCTGAAAAGCACCTGCAACAATGCCCTCCGGCCGATACAGCAGATCGAAGGTCTGGCTCAACAACGTACCGTTGCCGTAGGTCATACTATTTATGGGGCCGAAGGGGAGGTAATCGATATTCTCGGCTACGGTATTTGTGAAACCATCTTTTCCGGTGGAAACCTGGACGACCCGTCCGGTATTATCGAGCTGATAGCTGACGGTTCGACTGTTGGGGTAGGTGATACCGGTTAATACTCCTGCGGAATCATATGTATATTCTGTTTCATAGGTTATCCCTCCGATGGTTTTATCTTCTCTTATGAGATTTCCGAGCGCATCATATGTATAGATATAGTTTCCGCTTGGATCGGTCATTCCGGTCAATCGGCCCTTGCCGTCGGCTCCCTGATCGTAGGTGTAGGTGATATCCTGGGATGAATTCGGAAAATGGATGCCGGTGAGACGATTCAAAACATCGTATGTATAGGTAATCGTACTTCCCTTGGCATCGATTTTGGAAATCAGATTTCCGGCAGCATCGTAGGCATAGGTGGTGGCGCCGGTATCCGGCGAGGTGGCTGATATCATCCGCCCGGCATCGTCATATGTATATGACGTGGTATGGTTTTCCGCATCTGTTACTGAAATGAGATTGTCATTATCATCATAGGCATATACGGTTACCACATTTCCGGGTTGTGTCACCTGAATCAGACGGTTTTTGCTATCATAAACGTATGATGTGGTATTTCCTTTTGCATCGATTATGGAGTGGATGCTTCCGCCGGCATCATAGTCGTATTCCATATAGGTATTATCCGGATTGATTTCTTTCCACAATTTTCCTGGTTGGCTGGGATGCTGATAATCATAGCGCATCTGATAAGTGCGCTCATCATTTGATTGATAGAGGGATTTTTCAGTGCGATTGCCCTGATCATCATAGGCATACTGGACGTAGCTGCCAAGGGCATCGGTTGTTCGGGTCATACGGCCGTAGGTGGCGTCATAGGCAAAATCGGTGGTGACCCCATTAAAACCGATAACCTGAGTCAGTTCTCCAGCGGTATTGTAGTCATATGTTGTTGTGCCGCCGCCGGCTTCGTTGGTAATGGTTTTGACTCTCCCCTTGCCGTCGTAGGTATAGACTTGTGCATTCCCATTGGAATCGGTCACCCGGCCCTTATTCCCGGCAGCATCATAGTTTGAATAGGTGGTTGAGCCCACCAGTGGAGAAATAACAGAGATAAGATCACCTGTGGTTTCACTATAAATGTAGGTGATTGCATCCTGGGGTCCGGGTTGAGGTCCATCGATTAAAATCACCTGCCCCTTGCTGTTATACGCATAGGAAGTAACGTATTCATATGATACAACAGCCCCGGAAGAATCCTTTGTGAAACCTTTCTCGATTCTCTGATGAAGGAAACGGGTGGGATTTTCGTTTGGTGTGTCGTTTCCATCATCATCATAATCCCAGATTGTGGTCTTATTCCCCTGGCTCAGGATGCTCGATTCCGCCTGACTCAACTTGACGTCCATATCCGGATGGAATATGTTGGTTGTGGTCTTTTCATCGGCCGTTCCGACTCCGGTTTTTATGATTCCGGCATTCCCTCGGCTATCAAAGTCATCGTATTGATCGATCAAACCGTCCGCATATTCCACCTCGATGACTCGAAGCGCCCGGTCGTATTCCACGCGAACCACATCGTTTCCGCAGGATGCGCACCCTTGAGGCCCCGAGATGTCGGTGACTTTTTTTACCCCATCCATGTTTCCGATTGTGTAAATTCGGGTAACCCCATAGGCGTCGGTCACTTTGACTTCGGTATCGTTCATATATTCGATGCTGACCCCTCGACCGTCACTGGTGATATTTTCTATGGCCCGATCCTGATCGTCATATGCCCAGGATGAGAGCAGATGCCCCATTTTGTCTCTCTTTTCCGTGAGATTGTGCGTGTCATTCGGATCATTATAAGTATAATCGAATCCCGATCCATCGGCATAGGTAACCGAGATCAGATTGTCATGATTGTCGTAGCCATAGGTCACCCAAGCCCCGTCCGGAACTGAAGCGGATGCGGGTCCAGTGATGGTCTCGATAAATCCTTGGGCGTTATATTGCAAAGTGAGAGTTCTCCCAGTAGCTTTATCTATGACTATTTGAAGGCGATTACCCTCACCGTAACTTAAAGTTGTTCGATTACCCATAACATCATCAGTGGCGATGAGTTTTCCCACTGAGTGGAATGTATATTTACTCCCGTCGCGTCGATACCAGATGTAATGATCGCCATCTTTCTCAACGGTTGTAATTTCTTTAAAAGCACCTACATACTTATCTCCGCCGATGTATTGGAAGTAAACACCGCGACCGGTATCATCAAGGATTTTAAGATACTCCGTTTCGTCAAACATAATCGACGGTTCTATGCTCAGATCAAAGCTATGCGTCCATCCAAAGCCGATGATTCCGGTTTCAGTGGACTGACTGTTATATGATCTTTTGAAAATCAGATCATTCAGACCTGGAGAACGAAATCTGATATCTTTTTCCTCTTCGAAATTGTTTCCATTGTAAATCCTTATTGGATTCCCAGCTTTTGAAATATCGCAGGCCGGGGGTTCGTTTTCTTCAGAATCCTCACCCTGTCCAGAATCCTTCGGTAACGGCTTCGGAGGATCAGGGATACAGCACCCCTGGTTTATCATTTCTTCTGTGCGTAAATCTTCAAAGTCACTTTCTCCGCCACAATTTTCACAAAAAGTAGGATCATATGAGTAGTCCCAAGACCAACCGCCAGAACATGGACACCCTTCTCCATAGTAATCACCATTGCAATCAAACACCCTTGTGCCGCAGCTCCAGTAGTATTTTGAAGTCTCCGGGGCATATAAAGCTAGATAACAATTGCGACCGGATGTATATGCGGCAATGTCTTGAGGGTAGCTATTTACTGCTATTTCGTGTTCCCCTGAAAAACCGTCTGAATTGGTGACTTGAAATATCGGGTTGTCGGTACAGCCGGGATTTGAGTCAGGTGCGATGTAGAGCACGCTGTCGCCGGTAGATTCTCTTTGTTCCTCAGCTGGACCTGCAATAATCGAAGAATCTCGATTGGGAAAAGTTTCAGCGAATGCCATACTTGATCCCGATGATTCAACCAATTGTCCCCCCCCACCACTGATATTCCAGAAGTAGGTTTGTCCAGTCCTGTAATTCATTAATGACAAAACCTGTTGCCCACCGGCTTGCATTTGGCGTGAACCTATTATTTGAGGGGCATTAAAGGCAACTTGAATATTATAATTTTGGGTTGTGCTTTCACCCGTATTATCGAATGCAACAATAGACAGGGTGTGATCTCCATCAACTAGGGTTTTGACGTCAATATAACAAAGGTATTTAGGATTACCGCTATTATCCGTATGTATCAGATTTCCATCGATATAAAATTCAATCCTGCCGATGCCTGACATATCCTCTGCTTTCAAGCTGATGATAGCGGAGTCAAATAATCTGATGCCGTCTGAAATCTCCTGGCCTGCTATCATAACATTACTTAGTTGAGGCGGGTCTATATCGTTGCCAATGCAATCCGGGGGAACAGATACCCAGGGATCATATTCGACCATTCCTCCCACTTGCTCTCCACTTTGATTCGGTCCGTTCTGGTCATCCCACCAGTTATTCTTCGCATCAACCGCAATAGAACTCTCATTGAACAGGCCGTAATCTGAATTGTCCAGAAATGAATTTTCCCGAATACTGGGCAGAGCACTATTTTTCGTGTAAATCCCGTATCGATTGTTTTGAATGGTGTTGCATGTGATGGGCGTGTCATCGCATCCGGAGCCTTCAATCAAGATTCCTGAATGATCGCTGTTGCGTATCGTGTTTCTAGAGATAGTGGGATTCGCATTTTCTATATGCAAATTGGCATCGTGGGTATGGCCACCGTATTCGATAACAGAAAGCCTGATAGCAGATAAATGATCGCTTGTTTGATCCCGGAAGTAAATTCCCTTCCAATTACCGGCAGTTGGGGATTCGGAATTGGAGGTAAAAAAGATAGGATTCGATTCCATCCCCTGCGCATAGAGTGCCCCATACGCACCGTAATTCCCAATATAAAGACCGGTTTCGGGGTGAAATTTAATTTTTACTCCCGGTTCAATAGTGAGTCTTGACACCAGGTCTCCATTACTGGGGTAAGCATGGTGTATTGTGATGTCTCCCAATATCCTATATTCCGAAACTTCATTGTTCCATACGGTATCTGAAGTGATGCTACCACCAATCAATTCGATGATTTTGCTACCGGTTCCGGCATATGTGTTGTTTTGGGCCTTTATCTGTGCTGGAACCCTCATTGCAAATAAACCAGAATCTAATATGGCATTGTGGGTTATTTCGGGATAACAGCTTGATTCATTGCAGTAGATCGCATAGGTACCATTATCGGTGATGACATTTCCATTCCCATCCCCTCCGATTGATGGAGAAGATGAAAGTTCCATATATACACCAGTGTCAGCGTTATTTCTGATTTCGCAGTTTGTAATGCTAGCCATAGAATGTTCCATTACAACGCCGTGTTTACTGCTATGTTGAACGATGCAATCATCAATTATGGGTGAGGCACTTCTTATTAGAATGTTGCCGTTATGAGTATGTCCCCCGTATTCGATTACACATTTATCAAGATTGCCTGCTGAATGATGGGACTCATACATTTCAAGCTCCCAAACAATGAAATAATTGGGAGTGACATACCCGCCGGTGGACTTGACTCTGACAAACCGATAGGCTGTGTCGTTTTTAAAATCGATTGTCTGCCATCCACCACGGCCATCGTTGACCACCGTCAAAGTCTTCCAGGCCTTACTATCCCAATCGGAATCTATGCTGTTTGATCCTTCCACAACAAAATGCCGAGCATGGTGTGTATTTTCGTACTGGTTAATCCTGATACGTTCGACCTTATGGGAGTTGCCCATTCCAAAGTCGTATCCAACCCAATGTGTCGTTTGGTAACCCTGGGAATAATACCAGGTGTTAGTATTCCCATCGAAAGCCCCGGCACAAAGTTGGAATTGGGCGTCAGATGCATTACAAGAGCCGTTTGTACAGAGATTAGACCCCCACAATGCGGTTCCGTCTATAGCAATCCCTTTCCAATCTCCGGGGGATTGAATTTGTGCATTTGATGTAAAATTGATCGGTGAATCTTCGTTTCCTTGTGCGATTAATGTCCCTGCTCTGTCATTCGTACCGATGAATAGACCGGTTTCAGGTTCAAACTGAATCTCAGCACCCGGTTCAATGGTGAGAATAATCGGGTCGCTGGTTAAGAAAATCGATTTTCCAACGACCATATCTCCTTTTACGACATAAGGAATTCCATGATTCCTCCAGGTGGTGTTTGAATCAATATCACCACCTATCAATTCAATAACTAGAACACCATCTCCGGAAATTGAGTTAGAGCGTATTTGCGCCATGGGCCCAACACGAATGGGGTAAGCACCGTTATTGGAGATGGTGTTATCAAAAATTTCAGGGGCAGGAGAGGCATCCTTAGAGAAAATGCCGTACCCGGCGTTGTCGTTTATGGTATTACCGACTCCTTCACCACCTATTGTCGGGTTCGACGAACCTTCGAGGTAGATTCCATGACCACTACTGTGTCGGATTATGCTGTGTTTGATGCTGGGGTGAGCATTTACTAAAGAGATATTCGCATTGTGGGCATGGCCACCATATTCGATGAGAAAATATTCCATAGCAGTATCTAATGGGCTGAATTCATACATCTCGAGTTCCCATACTATGAATTCATAGGAACGTGCATACCCTCCAGTGGACCTAACCCTGATGAATCGATAGGGAGTATCATTTCTAAAATCAATGGTCTGCCATCCACCTCTCCCATCATTTACGGTTGCTAAGATTGTCCAGGATTTCGAATCCCAATCGTCATTAGTGCTGTTGGAACCTTCAATCATAAATTGTTCTGCATGGACTCCGTCATATTGGTTGATTCTAATCCGCTCAACTTTATGTGCATTTTCTGCTCCAAAGTCGTAGCCAAGCCAATGTATACTTGGGGTGGAATTCGAGCGGTAATAAAAATTGATGTTTCCATCAAAAGCACCGGTGCAATTATAATTGGAATAATAGTCAGATTCTTGGCAAGTTCCTGTGGTGCAGAGGTTTGAGCCCCATGCACCTGACTCATCCATTACAACACCTTTCCAATCTCCGGGAGATGGTATTTGTGCATTAGAGGTGAAGACAATTTGCATCTCTTCGGTTCCTCGAGCAATAAGCTTTCCTGGACTAGTGTCGTTGCCAATAAACAGTCCGGTTTCCGGATCAAATCGAATCACAACGCCCGGTTCAATGGTGAGGGTGGGAGGATTGCTGTTAACGGGATCAGTTCTCAAAACAGATACATCTCCTATCACATAATAAGGAATTCCGTTATTCCCCCAGAAGCTGTCAGCGGAAATCTCGCCGGAGATAATCTCGATAATTTGATAAGCATTACCAGAAATCGTATTGGAACGTATATCTGCCATGGGTGCTGTCCGGAGGGGAGAGGCTTCGTTATCGGAGATGGAATTGTGGGTGATGGATGGAAAGGACTCGGTATCTTGTACAAATATGCCGTACCCGGCGTTGTTGATTATGGTATTACCATTACCTTCGCCACCGATGGCGGGGCTTGATAATCCTTCGATGTAAATTCCGCTTGCATTGTTTTCCCTAATCGTACAGTTTACAATTTTTGGCGAAGAATTATTCAGATAGATTCCATGACCACTACTGTGTCGGATTATGCTGTGTTTGATGCTGGGGTGAG
>CAYSUA010000031.1:11644-19263 GCA_964433795.1 uncultured Desulfobacteraceae bacterium
TGGTGCAGAGGTTTGAGCCCCATGCACCTGACTCATCCATTACAACACCTTTCCAGTCCCCCGGAGATGGTGTGACTGAATTGGAGGTGAAGGTTATGGGGGCATCCTGGGCGCCTTGAGCCGAAAGAACTCCATGACCGGTATCGTCACCCACATAGAGACCGGTTCCCGGTGCAAACCGAACTTCCACACCGGGATCGATGGTCAGCGTGGGCACATTGCCGGAATCAGATACAGACTGCTGAACCGTCACATCACCGGTGACAATATAAGGACTGCCTTCCATGGACCACGTTGTGTCTTCCGTAATTAATCCGTTAACTTGGGTTTCAGCCCGAGCAAACAAGGGAGATAAGCAAATCGCAACGATGAATAGTAAGATTAATATGGGAGAGAATGATCCACTCCGAGGTTTAACTATTGCCTTCATGGCTACCTCTCTCATTTGGCAGGTTATAATTCAAAGACTCTTGTTTCGGTCCTTAATTTTAGAACAATGCCGCTTGAACAAGTCTGAGAGAGCACAACAGGAGAAAGGATTATCGATCGTAGCTCGGATTGTGTAAGTATAAGAAATTATGCTTATTAAGATGTGAAACAGTAATTTCAGGTATAGCTATTATTTTGTTCAATATGACTGTGAATACTAGAAGTCAAGAAAAAAATAAAATTTTTTACTATTGTGGCACTTAGTAGTAAATATATTCCCCCTAATATATTGATAATCAAGGCATCAAGATAATTGTCCTTCTGTGATGCCCGTCAGTAATGCTATTTTGGTATAGTCTATTTATAAACCTTTGAAGTTCACTATTTTACATGGTCTTTTCCTTCTAAACCTTTGATATTATTGCTTTAGAAACTTAAATGGTAATAATAACAGTAAGTTGAATGGATCAAACTTTATTTAATAAAACTTCTAAACCCTAGTAAGGCAAAAGTGAGGGTATGTGATGAGAGTGTTCGTACTTTTTTTCCGAATATCTACTCCGGACGAATAATTTCCCGGTAAAACTCATCGGCCGCGGCCGGGACCTCTATAGGAAGATTAATGGAAAAGCCGATCAATTCGGCAGTCTTGAGATTGATTGCGAGATTGGGGGGGGCTTCGAATACCTGGGGCAGTTCCCTCACTCTCATCGGTTCCTTGCCCGGAGTCCGGATATCCGATTGATCGATCTTCAATAATTCAGACACCTTAGCTTTTGATTGGCTCTATACAGCCTATCTTCAGAATCGAAGGCATGGCTTTGAACCGCGTGGGGGATAAAAAAAGATATGCAAACAGTTAAGAATTTCCGGAAAGAGGTCGATATGGAAATTAGAGGCGCTATAATTTTTTGTCTTTTTAACTCCAATTATCATTGCTCCCTGATTCAAATCCGGGGACTATATTTTGTGTCAAATTAGAAACAGGGTTGGAGGGGCGTCTGAAAACCGGCCAGGCTTAGTGATAAATGGAAGAGCTCTGAATTCACCTTATCGGGAGTTGTGCTAATGGGAAATAGTTCTTTTCAAAAAAGAGAGACGATGAATGGAGAAAATGATATTATCGGATTTATACACACCAATACGATGAAAAACACGAGATCCCTCGATTTTCGCCTGCTGGATCATTACAATTGGGTTTTTATCGGCATATTATGGTTGGTACTTATTCTACAATGGAATCTGATTGGCTTCTGGCATGCTATTACCTTCATTACGCTGCTGATGATATACTCCGGGGTCCATCTCTACAATTCGGTTCTGAAGAAAGCGGTAAAAAACAATGAAATAGTAACCATAGCCATTATCAATGTGTTTGCCTGTGTCCCCTTGCTCTACTATGTTCCCGGGCTTGAGAAGGAAACCTGGATCGTGCTTGTCTGGGCCAGTATTGCCGTTTCAACCTTCAACAAAATGCGCAATATTGTCCTTATCTTGGCGTTGTTTAGCAGCATCCTGTTGTTTATAGCCTTTTTTGGAGGTGATCTAACCGGAGTTTCTCAAATTGCCATCCTATTAATGAAAATAGGAATCATTTTTTTCGTCGGACTTGCGTTTGCAAAAATGCAAAAAGCGCATTACAGGGAAGAGGAGAAGCTTGCCGAACTCAATGCCAATCTTGAAGAGACGATCGCTGCCAGAACCAAGCGAATCGAAGAGGTAACTTCCATCGCCATCGTATCCCTGGCCAAACTCACCGAAAGCCGTGACCCTGAGACCGGCGCCCATTTAGAGCGCATTCGGGCCTATACCCATATTCTTGCAAACGAAATTCGGCAAGAGGAAAAATTTAAATCTTACGCCACCGAATATAAATCGTATATTACCGGCAGATATATAAATGAACTGGTTCAATCCAGCATCTTGCACGATATCGGGAAGGTGGGCATACCCGATGAAATCCTCCTCAAACCGGGGCGTCTTACCCCGGAGGAGCGAAAAGTAATGGAGACCCACTCGGTGATTGGGGGGGATGCTCTAAAAAAAGCCCACGAACAGATCGGGGGGGAATCTTTTCTGGCATTGGCTCAAAATATCGCCTATTATCATCATGAAAAATACAACGGAACCGGCTACCCCAAAGGCCTTAAAGGAGAGGACATCCCACTGTCAGCCCGTATTGCCAGCATTGCGGATGTCTACGATGCCCTGCGCAGCAAACGCCCTTACAAAGAGCCGATGAGCCACGAAAAAGCGATGGAAATAATGAAGGTGGAAATGGCCGGCTCCTTTGATCCTTTGATCTTTGCGGCTTTTGAGCGGACATCAAATAAGTTTTGCGAGGTCATAGAAACGATAACCGATGAGGATTTAGTAAAAGATGATACCGTCTCAATACAATCTCCTGTTTCTATAAAGAAACGTTCTATCAATAGTCCCGCGCAGAAGAATCAATATAAAGAGGCTACAGAGCAGACATTGATATAACCTTGAATATCGGCACATGCTGCGATCTTTGCGTTAGATTTACTCCGGCCGGATGATCTCCCGGTAAAACTCGTCTTACGCTCCCAGATTTCCGGATATCGTTTGTCAATTATTTGGCGATTTGCATCGCGATTTCGGAATCTAAACTATTGGGCAAATTGCTTGAAAGATTAAGGTAAATAACCAAATGCCGATATTAAGTGAAGTGCTGTATTTAAGCGAATCGGACCGGGTCGGGCAGAGGGATACCGATGAATGCTCTGGCTTGGATTTTGCACTAACTGAAATTATATCAACTTCTTGTTTTAATAGGTCAATCTGAAGAAAGATGGGGGGTCTCCGGAAGATGGGCCAGACGGTCTGATCATTAAACTGAAGGGGCGGGGTTAGCCATGCATTTATCCCTGAGAGGGAAAATTATATTTTTCATTACCCTGATAATGGGCGTTACCGCCATTTTTGTCGTGTTTTTCACCAACCGGTATGTTGAACCGGACATGCTGGGATCAACCAGCGTTCTGGTCACCCGCCAGCTCTTTATCATCAGCGCCATTTTCATCGCCAGTCTGATCATCGCCTATATTTTCGGTACGAGAATATCGCGACCCCTGAAAATGCTGGCTTCTTATGCGAAAGACATTCCATTCATCGATTTTACCGCTGAGGAGGATGAAACCTCACCCATTGATGAGTTGCCGAAAAAATACCATGACGAAGTGGGGCGACTGGCTGAATCCTTTGTCTATATGAGAGCGGAACTGAGGACAAAGGTTCGGGAACTGACCGAGAGAACCGCCACCAAGGAACGCCTGGAGAGGGAAACGGCGGAAGCTGCCAACCGAGCCAAGAGTGAATTTCTGGCCAATATGAGCCACGAGTTAAGAACACCGCTGAATCATATTGTCGGGTTCACCGAGCTGGTGGTGGACAAGCATTTTGGAGAGCTCAACGATCAGCAGTATGAATATCTGGAAGATGTGTTGAGCAGCAGCAAGCATCTGCTGTCCCTCATCAACGACATATTAGACCTGTCCAAGGTTGAAGCCGGTAAACTGGAAATCTCTCTTTCGGCGGTAGACGTTCGAGGGCTCTTAAATAACAGTTTGAGTATGGTGAAGGAAAAGACCCTGAAAAACGGTATCCGTTTGAAGCATTCATATGACGGGATTCCCGAGATTCTCCGGGTGGACGAACGAAAGATAAAGCAGATCCTTTACAACCTCCTGTTTAATGCCGTGAAGTTCACATCGAGCGGGGGAGAGATAAGGCTGGATGCCCGGGCCATCGACGGGGTCGTCAGGCAGGGGCAACGATGGCATGATAACTCGGATATTCAGATATTTGAACATCCGCTGAACGGATCGGAAGTGGATGACGGCCGGATCAAACCGTGTATCCAGGTTTCAGTGTCCGACACTGGCATAGGAATTGCTTCAGAAGATCATGAACGCATTTTCAATGCCTTCGAACAGGTGGAGAGTTCAAAAAGACGTAAATATGATGGCACGGGATTGGGGCTGTGCTTAACCAAGAAACTGGTTGAACTGCATGGAGGGAAAATCTGGGTGGAAAGTGACGGTTTGGAAAAAGGAAGCACATTCCGATTTGTTATTCCCGTTTATCAAGTGTGAGGAGAAAAGGATCAGCTATGGAACCGAAAACCATCTTAGTCATTGAAGACAATCAACTCAACATGAAGCTTGTAAAGACACTGCTTCAAATCGAAAAGCATCAGGTGCTGGAAGCGGGGAGTGCCGAAAACGGCCTTGAGATCGCCAAGGAACGGTTGCCGGATCTTATTCTGATGGATATCCAGCTTCCGGGTATGAACGGTCTGGAAGCCACCCGCATCATCAAAGACGATCCGAAATTGATGAATATTCCTGTGGTGGCTCTGACATCCTTTGCCATGCAGGGGGATGAGGAAAAAGCGATGAGTGCCGGTTGTGCGGGGTATATCACCAAGCCCATCGATACGAGAGAATTTGCCAAGACCATAGCTCAGTATTACCCGAATAACAATTAACGGCGCCCATTGATGAGGTGATACAATGAATCAACGACATACCATTTTAATTGTGGACGATGATCCCTTGAACCTGAAGCTGCTGGATGCCCAGCTCAGCTCGGATCAGTATGACACCATCCTTGCCGAGGACGGTTATACGGCGCTGGAAAAAGTCGAAACCGAACTCCCGGATTTGCTTCTGCTGGACATCATGATGCCGGGCCTGGACGGATATGAGGTCACCGAGAGGCTCAAGGAGAATCCGAATACCAAAGATATTCCCATCATATTGATAACCGCGCTTGATGAAACGGAAGACAAGATCAAGGGGCTCGAATGCGGGGCGGATGAATTTCTCAACAAACCGGTCAATACGGCGGAACTGCTGGCACGGGTGAAATCGCTCTTACGGCTGAAGCTCTATAAAGACCAGCTTAAATCTCGGAAACAATCCCAGAAGATCTTGACTGAAACCAGAGATATTGAAGAACTATCTGAAAAGCGCGTCAATCTACCCTCTATTCTGCTGGTGGAAGATGATGAAAAAGACGTCCGATTGATCCAGAACTTTCTTCAAGGCGAGACCTACCGGCTGGATGTGGCAAAAACCGGCGAGGAAGCGCTGTCGTTTGTACTGCGGCAAAAGATCGACCTGATCCTCCTGGATATCCTGCTGCCCGGCATGGATGGTTTTGAAGTGGTCAGCCGATTAAAGGGTTCGGAAGCGGCGAAAAACATCCAGATTGTCGCCATCACCTGTATGCAGGACATGCAGAGCAAAATCAAGGGAATCGAACTCGGGGCGGACGATTATCTCATCAAGCCCATCAACAAGCATGAACTCAAAGCCCGCGTGAGAGCGCTGGTCAAGAAAAAGGCGTATCTGGATACCCTGCATGACAGCTATGAAACCGCCGTCCACTCCGCCATTACCGATAAGCTCACCGGGCTGTATAACCGGGCCTTTTTTGAGCATTTCCTGGGACTCGAGCTTAAACGGGCGGACCGTCAGAAAGTGCCGGTGGCTTTGGTCATGATGGATATCGATGATTTTAAACAGTGCAACGACAATTTCGGACATCTCGTGGGGGACGAGGTCCTGAGGGAGTTGGGTAGATTGATCAAGGGCGGCATGCGCGAAATAGACCTTGCCGCTCGATACGGTGGAGAGGAGTTCGCCCTGGTGCTGCCCAACACCGATAAAAGCGGTGCGATTGTCGTGGCGGAAAGAATCCGAAAGGCGGTTTCAGAGCATGATTTTCTCCCGGACACCATCGTACCGACCCAAAAGATAAGCGTGAGCATGGGCATTTCGATATATTCTCTGGAAGCCGATACGGGGAAGGACTTGATAAAAGCGGCGGATGACCTGCTGTATAAAGCAAAAGATGAGGGAAAAAACCGCGTATGCTTTAATCCGGATGAAAACGTAAGAAGCCTTAAACAGGTGCAATAAGAATAAATGGGTTCGGGACCCATAAGGGGGGGGCGATGGGAAAACAGACGGTTCTTGTTGTTGAAGATACGAAGTTGAATCTGAAAGATGAAATGGGAGCGTTTTTCGACAGCGCCGTTTGTGACCAACGAACCGGCCTGTATAATTTCGGGTATTTCAGTCATTTCCTGGATCTGGAATTTAAACGGTCACAACGGGAAAATCATCCCTTTTCAGTGATGGTGATCGATACGGCTGAGCTTGTGGCGGGGAATTATTCAGAATCGGCAAATTTCGACCATGACGTGGTGGCGGAGTTCGCACAGGTGGTTCAGGAAAACATCAGGGACATCGATCTTCCGGCAAGGTTCAGCAGGGACAAGATATCGATACTCCTGCCCCTTGCGGATCGAAAGGGAGCTTCCATCGTGGGTGATCGGATTCGGGGTGCCATGGAAACATCTTCTACTGTTTCAGTCAAAGAGCCTGAGATGGGTTTGGTCATCTGCTCCTATCCATCGGATGTATCCTCGCATGAGGAAATGCTTCGGATTGCCGATAACTAATTTTATGTCAAAATACCATAAAGCGATCGGGTGAGAAGAGATATGACCAGTATCAGCAATCAAGAAGCCAATATGGAAGTTGTCGCCACTGTTGAAGCAGATTATGAGAAAGAGACCGGAGCTTCCTATACGGACAGTCTGACGGGACTGTTCAATCACGGATTTTTCCAAATCAGTCTGGAACGAGAGATCAAGCGTTATGAACGCTACGGGGCGCCGTTTACCCTCGCAATCATCGATATCGATTCTTTTTTCTTTTACAATCATAGCCACGGTCATCTGCATGGCGACCGCACCTTAAAAAGAATTGCCGATCTGATCAAGGCCAATATCCGGGACACCGATCTGGCGGCCAGATTTGCCGGTGATGTGTTTTCCATTTTACTCACCGAAGCGGGTGCCAAAGACGCTTTCAAGCCGCTTGACAGAATTCGAAACCTGGTGACCGAGTTGGACGGACCTCCCATCACCATCAGTGTCGGTATTGCCGGATACCCTCGGGATGCCGCGAATAAAAGCGGTATCATTCAAAAAGCCAACGCGGCTTTGGAGGAAGCAAAGACCAGAGGCAAGAACTGCGTATACTTCTTTGAAAATAAAGAGGATGTTGTAGACGACTCCAAACCGATCATTCTGGTGGTCGACGATGATCCCCGGAACGTCAAGCTATTGGAGGCATTGCTGATTCAGCAGG